>JAENVV010000341.1 GCA_016650365.1 Acidimicrobiia bacterium | reverse complement strand
CGGTCACTCGCGGCGAGATGGCGGCGTTCCTCGTTCGGGCACTCAAGCTCACCGCCCAAAACCCCGCCATCGACTTCACAGACGACAACGACTCCATCTTCGAAAACGACATCGAAAAACTCGCCACCGCCGGCATCACCAAAGGCTGCGGAGGTACGAACACGTTCTGCCCAGCAAGCCCGGTAACGCGAGCCCAAATGGCCGCCTTCCTAACTCGAGGAATCTCGTACGAACGCCCGATCGTGGCACCACGACCGGCAACGACCAACGGACCATTGCTCGACACGTTCAGCCCCTTCGACGCCAGTACCGGTTGGTGCGATGGTCTCAACGGGGAAGTGTGCCAGACCACCGTCACGCTGAGTCAGGGCGAATTTCATTTGTTCGAATACTGGTTTGCCGATGGCTGGTCGGCGTTGCCGACCGGCCTCAAGCAAGCCTTCTTGAGTGATCTGGTTCGAGTGGAGGCATATCTCAACGGGGCGCGCCTCTCCGTCGTCGCAACGACGACGCTCGATGGCGACACCCAGTTCAAAGACTTCACGTTCCAGTTCCCGGCCTGGCTGACCGGAAGCCACACGGTGACGGTGGTCTATTTCGACGGGACCAGGGCCTACAAATCGACCATTGTCGTTACGCTCAACATCACCGCGCTCAGTTCTGCACCCCTCGGCGTCGGCAGCGAGCCTCCGCCGACTCGTCCCGCCGGGCGGGTCGCCTTCCCGCAAAAGTAGGAGGCTGTCGAAACTCGCGCCGGCACGTTCGATCAGGTACTTCCCTTCTCGGGTCGTTCTGCCCAGTAGAACCGAGAGTTTTTGCAAACAATCCGACTCTGCGAACCGACAGCGGTGTACGCTGCGGGACACTCATCGAGGCATCGTTGCCAGACATCTCACTACCTTTCACAGCGCCAGCCTGGGTGTTCCTGACCCTCTTCCTCGTCGCGCTTGTCATGCCGATCGCCGCCGAACGGGTCAGACTTCCCGGAGTCCTCGGATTGGTGGTCGGGGGACTCATCGTTGGACCCCAGGTACTCGGCCTGCTCGAACTTCCCGGGCTCGTCTCACAGCTCGGCGGCTTCGGAATCATCTATCTCATGTTCCTGGCCGGTCTCGAACTCGATCTCGACGTCCTGGTCCGCGACAAACGCCACGCGGTCATATTCGGGCTGCTGACATTCGCTCTTCCCATCATCGTCGGGACAGTTGCCAACCTGCTCCTCGGGTTCGGGGTAGCCGCCGCCATCCTCATCGGATCGTTCTGGGCATCACACACCCCGGTGGTCTACCCCACCATCCGTCGTTACGGTCTGGCGAGCGACCCGGCAGTAACTGCCACCATGGGAGCCACGATCATCACGAACAGCCTGGCGCTCATAGTCCTGGCCGCAGTGGTGGCGGTCGAAGCATCAGGAAGCCCACCGGCCGTCATCGCCGTCCGACTTCTTGCCGGATTCGCAATCCTCGCCGTGGTCGCTTTCGTGCTCGTACCAAAACTCACCTTGTGGTTCTTCCGGGGGCTCGGCCAGGACGGAATCCTCCGCTTCCTATTCGTCATGGTCTGTTTACTTGGAGTGTCGGTCGTCGCTGACCTGGGAGGAACCGAGCCGATCGTCGGAGCCTTCTTTGCCGGACTGGCGCTCAACCGACTGGTCCCCAATACCGGCTTTCTCATGCGTCGTATCGAGTTCGTCGGATCAGCCATCCTCATCCCGATCTTCCTCGTGTCCGTCGGCATGCTCGTCGACCTGTCCACGGTGACCGACCCTCGCACGCTGCTGCT
>JAENVV010000340.1 GCA_016650365.1 Acidimicrobiia bacterium | reverse complement strand
CGTATAGGTGTCGACATAGAGTCGGCCGGTGGGTGGGGCTAGTTTGGTAGGTGTTCGACCCGCGTTCGTCGTTCGGAGTGGCTACTCGTTCTGCGAAGATCATCCCTGGTCGCAGAACCGCTCCCTGCAGCGAGCGTAGGGTTGAGAGAAGGAGGCTGGACGCCCCGTCCCGGCGGTCCCCCCTTCGGGACGGGGCCCGCCTCGCCGTAAGGCTCAGAGGAGCCGTGGATCGCGCCCCGCGGTTTCTCGACGCGCTGTTCAACCAACCCGGGTTGCGTGCGGGTCGGGTTTCCTCACGATCAGGAGCATCGTTTCTGCGCCCCGACACCCGCATGGTGCGCAGACCTTATGCGGTGATGGCTACGTTGAACACCCGATGGAATGATCGGTACCGCGCCGCCAGAGCCACTCTTGAATTTTCGTACTCTTTCCTTCCAGTGTCAGTGACCCCTTTCGACCTGATGACAAACCGCTCCTGACCAGGTGCTATGTCAACAAAGTGTCAGACATCAGTCCGGAACAAACAAGTCCGGAACAAACATGGTCCACCGGTGCCGGCGAAGGCTCGTGGTTTGGTCCGGGTCGGACGGCGCAGGGCCAGCGGGCCGAGAGAGGGGAACGCCGGCCTCGCCGACGAACAGATGATGGTCGAGAGCCCTCAGGCTTTGGCGACAGCGGCCTGTGCCGCCACGAGCGATTCTACGCTGAAGACTTTGGCTCTGGGGCCGGCGGCAATTGGAGTTCGAACACATTGGAGCCTTTATTGCGCTGGTAGGAAAGCCGACCATTCATGAGCTCCGCAAGCTGCCTTGAGATGCTGAGGCCGAGGCCGACCGATTGAGTCAGCCCTTCACGGTGCTGAGCCCGTACATAGGGCTCGAAGATGCGCTCGGTTAGTTCGGCAGGGATCGGGGATCCGTTGTCTGCTACTGAGACGGTGGCGTGGTTCGCCGTCTGTTCGGCCGTGATGGTGATTTCTGACCCTCCGTATTCGATCGAGTTCGAGACCAGATTTCGCAGTATCTGGCGAACTCGCTGCGGGTCGCCCATCGCCCGGGCCCCACCGTTGATTTTGATGGGTTTTGGGGCAGTGCGGCTCATCGACCCGATGACCTGCGCTACCTGTGCTCGTAGATCGACGCTGATACTCTTGACTGTTAGTTCCCCGATTTCGGTTCGGGCGGCTACGAGAAGGTCATCTATCAGGTCGGACAGGTCAGCTCCTTGGTCTGAAATCACCCGGAGGACTTCGGTCCGCTCGTCCGGAGTCATATCGTGGCTCGCGTCGCTGAGCACCTCAGCGAATCCGATTAGAGAAGTAAGCGGCGTTCGTAGCTCATGACTGACCGATGCGATCAGGTTTGTCTGGCTTGCCACAAGATCTTGCAGACGGCTGTTCGCCTCTTGAAGCTCGCTCACGTCGACAACGTGGGCCACGAGATATCGGGGTTGGCCGTCCGGCCCTGAAACGACGGAGGCCCGCAGCTCAGCTGGGACCGACGATCGGTCCTTCTGAAGGTATCGTTTGCTCAGATGAATGCTTGCAAGTTCGCCTCGCACCAGCTGTAACACAGCCCCGCCGGAGGCGGCTCGATCGTTGGGAGCAGTGATTTCCTCGAAAGTCTTTCCGACAATCTCGTCGGGGGAATATCCGAGCATCTGGGCGAAGGCGGGGTTGACTCTGAACAACACGCCTTCGAGGGATACCAGAACCATGCCGATTGGGGCGTCTTGGAAAGCCAGTCGGAATAGCTCTTCGCTTTCAGCCATGCGACCCGCCGTTTGATGGCGCTCGAGGGCATAGCGGATGGTTCGTTCCAGGATATCGGGAGTGACCTCGCCCTTTATCAGATAGTCGACGGCTCCAGCTTCCATTGCTGCCTGGTCGGTCACGCTGTCTCGGCTGCCGGTGAAAGCGATTAGAGGTTTCACGCCCCCTTTGGAGACCGCTTCGGAGATCAGATCGATGCCAGACCGGCCGGCTAGACGCACATCGATGAGATACACATCCTGTTCGTCGCGAAGGATCCGTTCCAGACCCGAGTCGTAGTCCTTGGCCCAATGAAGGGTGAAATGGCCTCGGTCGGTTGATGCGAGCATGTCCGCCGTGAGGAGATAGTCGTCCTGATCGTCGTCGATCAGAAGCACTTCGACGAGGGAGGTGACTTCGGACAGCGTGATCATCGAGAGTCCTGGTCGGGTACAGCTACAAGCTCAAACCAGTAGCGGCCCAGGATCTTCATGGCGTCGACCAGACCCATGAACGTCACCGGCTTAGGTATATATGAGGCGGCACCGAGCTCGTATGACTGGACGATATCTTCGTCGGCTTTCGACGTGGTCAGAACCACCACTGGGATGGATTGCAGGTCGGGTTCGGCTTTGATAGCGGTGAGGGCTTCGCGACCGTCCATACGTGGCATGTTGAGGTCAAGCAAGATGAGTCCGGGTTTGGGGGCATTCTCCTTGGTATACCCATTGGTCCTGGTCAGATAGTCGAGGAGATCGCGGCCGTCGCGAACGAATTTCAGATCGTTGGCGAATCTGGCTTCCCGGAGAGCCTCTTCGGCGAGCTGGCGATCGTCGGCATCGTCGTCGGCCATCAGGATGGTGAGTGGGCGTTTTCGATCGTTCATGTGGCTTCTCCGCTATTGGTGGCTGCGTTTCTAGGGAGCGAAACCGTGAAAATTGCTCCATGACCGGGCGTTCCCTGAGCGCTGATCGCGCCGTGATGGCGACTGACGATCTTTCGGCAGACGGCGAGTCCGATGCCGGTACCTTCGTAGTCCGAACGTGCGTTCAGGCGTTCGAATATCCTGAAGATTCTTTCACCGTATTCCTGGTCGAAGCCGATCCCGTTGTCCTGCACTGTTATGGTCGCCTCGCCGTTCTGATGACTCGGCACGGCATTCTGCGTCTCCGATACACGAATCACCGGTGACTGATCCGGCTTTCGGAACTTGATCGCGTTGCTGATCAGATTCTGAAAAAGACGGTGCATTTGCGACGGGTCCGCCATGACTGTCGGAAGGTCTCCAACTTCGAGAATGGCGCCGCTCTCGTTGATTTGGTTCTCCAGATCGTCGGCTACCTTCGAGAGGACCTCGGCGAGGTCGACCGGCTCGTACGGTTGGCCCCGGCTGGTGACTCGCGACACCTGGAGTAGGTCATCTATGAGGACCCGCATTCTAGCGGCAGCGTCTCTCATCCTCTCGATGTACATCTGGTCTCTGTCGTCGAGACGGTCTGATGCGTTGGTCGCCAATCTGTCCCCGAACGCCAGGATCTTGCGTAACGGTTCTTGGAGATCATGGGCTGCCACCGACGCGAAACGCTCCAACTCCTCGTTGGACTGCCCCAGTTTCTTGTTAAGCAATTCGAGTTGGCTGTTTCTCTCTGCGACCTCCTGGTTCTTCTGCTCCAGACTGCTTGTCAAGTCGAGCAGTTTCCTCGTCATGATGTTGAAGTTTATAGCGAGATCACCCAACTCGTCATTACGACCGGCTGGAACCCTCCGCGACCAATCCCCAGCGGCAATCGCCGCTGAGGCTTCCGAAACGTTGCGCACGCTCTCGGCGATCGGACGTGCCACCAACCATGACCCCAGTGCCGCGGCTACCCCGACCACGAGCAGTGCCAGGCCCGCTCCCAACAGGTAGTCGTCCAACGGTGCGTAAACCTCCGCTGCGTCGATCTTGACAACCACACCCCAGTCGGCGGCCGCCACGTAACGTGTCGCGGCGAAGACCTGTTCGCCTCGGTAATCGACGCCGTCGGAGAGCAGCGACTCCTGCCCCGCCACGGCTGGCAGCATCGGAGAGGCCGAAATCGCGTCCGCAGTTCGACTAAGTGCCGAATCTGAATCAAACCTGAGGGGTGTCAAAAACACGGCGCCATTGGAAGAACGTCGGCCCAGTATCGTCTCACCGGTTTCACCTAACCCGGTATAGTCGGAAACCAGGTCCACAAGAGGGGCCGTATCCTCAGCCACCACCACTACACCGAGAAGGTTGCCATCGAGGATGACAGGCCCGGCAGCGACGTGGAGGAGTCTGTTGTGGCTGTCGCTGACGATCAGGCCAGCCACGATTTCGGCCCGGCCCTGCATAACAAAGTCGTCGCTGGCATCGCTCAACGAGGCGTCACCAAGGGTGCTGGCAACGACCGCCCCTTGGAGGTCGCGAACCTGCATGAAGACTGACCGACTGTCGGCGAAGACGGCGTCTGAGAGAATCTTTTGCATCTCCTCCACCAGGTCAGGG
>JAENVV010000339.1 GCA_016650365.1 Acidimicrobiia bacterium | reverse complement strand
GGCTGTATCGGCTGAGGCGAGATCCGGTCACGATCGGATCATGAAACTGCTTGAATTGCGAAGCGAGATCAGCGATAAGGTCCGTAGTGAACTTCCCCGAGCTCGACTTGCTCTGGAGATCGCTGACGACATTATCGCATTTCCGCTAATCAGCGTTGCGTCGGCACAAGGTAGATACGGTCGATCCAATCAAGCGAATCGAAACGCAATTGCAGCCCTGGTGAACCTCGGCATACTCGAGCCTTTTGGAGAAGCCCGCTACGATCGCCTTTATTGGAATCGCAGCATTTTCCACATCGTTGACACGTGAGGTTTCGGTTCTTGTTGTTGGTCTGGGCCGATGGTTGCTTGCGGAGGCGCCCAGGTGATAGTTGTTCTACCTCGGGCACCGCCTGCATGTTGCCAAGAGTCATGCGAGGTCTGCGGGCGGATCAGCCAACGAACCAAGAAAACACCAAGAAAACAACCAAGAAAATCGCAGGCGCCCAATTGCGGCCAAAAGAGAAACTCCACTCTCGCAGGGGTTTCGCTGGTACACCCGGAGGGACTTGAACCCCCAACCTTCCGATCCGTAGATCTCGAAGCCCTGTCCACGGGCGTCCGCAGCCGTCCACACAGCCCGGAACGAAAGGCTTCCTTGTCCACCGGCGTCCGAGCCGTCCATACAAGTCCAGGGCGAATGGCTCCCAACTTGGCTCCCGGCCAGAGCACTGACAAGCCCCGCGGAGCAGAGACGCTGGCTTCGGCGGCGGCCCACGGCGCGGGACATCTGGCCGGGAGCAGATTGGCGGATCCAGGATGAGATCAATGCAATGCGCTCTATTGCCGCAACTGCGCGCGTTACCCGACACCAACGGGGTCACACTGGCGGCGGAACCGAATCCGGGAGGGTATGGTTGCTTCGACATATCGAGGACCACAATGACTCAGACCGACACCGACTTTTCGCATGGCACACGAACGATTCTCTTCACCGACCTGGAGGGCTCGACCGACCTGCGAGTTCGCCTCGGTGACATTCTGGCCAACGAAGTCTTCAAGGAGCATGACCAGCTGGTGCGATCGCGCCTCGAGGCTGGTGGCGGCACCGACATCAAGGGGCTCGGGGACGGGTTCATGGCTCTCTTTTCCTCCGCGAGTCACGCCATTGAAACGGCCGTGTCGATCCAACGGGCCATCGAGGAGCACAACAGCGCCAACCCGCAGAGGGCGATATCGGTGCGGATGGGTCTCAACAGCGGGGATGTCACCCACGGTGAAGGTGAGGCCCACGGCACCGCGGTCCACGCGGCTGCGCGCGTCGCCGCCAAGGCACAGGGTGGTCAGATTCTCGTATCGCAGATCGTGTCCGATCTTGCGGGCTCGCTCGGGAAGACCAAGGTGGTCGACAGAGGGCTGTTCTGGCTGAAAGGATTCCCAGACCGATGGCGTCTCTACGAGGTCCTCTGGAGGGAGAAGGAGGCTGAGGGTGATCGCCCGAGCCGCTCAGTCAAGGAGGCATCCGCAGCAGCCTTCGATCCCGCGACCCCACGGTCCGAGGGTCCGGTTGTGGGGCGGACGAAGGAGCAGCGCGTCATCACCGAGCAACTCGAGGCGGCCCCAGGAACCGGCCTGCGTGCCGTCGTGTTGGAAGGTGAGGCGGGGATAGGCAAGACGAGGATGCTCGAGGCCACCGTCGATCTCGCGCGTGCAGCAAAAAACAACTACGTGACGCTCGACGTGACCGCGGACGAAGAACTCAGGGGTCCGTACCTCCTCTTCCGATCCCTGCTCAGTTCCCCACGGATGGCTGCCATTGCGCGCGAGGCAATGGCCCTCGAACCCCTCGATCGGGCGCAGGATGCGATCAGCGGCAGGTCCGCCAGCGGCGAGGGCCTCTCTCCACAGGAGCGGATGCTTCGCATCTTCGACGAAGTCACATCTGCGTTCTCGGCACTCACCGAGGATCGTCCCGTCGCTCTGCTGTTCGACGACCTGCAGTGGGCCGATGAGGACAGCATCCAGCTGATCCGCTATCTCGTGAGGACTTTGCCGACCGCACCGATCTTTCTCCTGATCACGATCCGCCCCTACGCAGAGGCGTCCTCCGGGGCAGGCAAACTCATCGCTGACCTTGATCGGATGCGGGTCACGCAAGTGATGCGCCTAGAGCGATTCACCCGCGCAGAGACGGCTGAGTTGCTCGAGAACGTCCTCGGTTTCCCCGTCGACGAACAGACTGTGCAGAGTCTCCATGCCCGATCAGAAGGGGTGCCCTTCTTCATCGAGGAGCTCGCTCGTGCATACCGCGGAGCGGATGCTCTCCAACTGATGGACGGAACCTGGAGGATGACACGTTTGAGTGGACCGGCGGTTCCCTCGTCGATCCAGTCCCTCATCGAGCGACGCCTCGCACAATTGTCGGAGGACTGCCGTGGTCTCCTGGCAGACGCAGGGGTACTGGGAAGAAGGTTCAAGCTTTCGGTCCTGGCTCCGGTCCTCGCAAACGTCAGGCATGAGGACGAAAAACCCGAGTGGGACCTCGCCGAAGAGCTCGACATGGCCGTCCAGCTGGGGTTGATCATCGAAGAGCCGGACGACGCGGAGTATGACTTCTCGTTCTCCCACGATCAGATCCGAGCCGCGCTCCTCGATGACATACCACGCCGTCGCCGACAGGCCATCCATGGAGCGATCACCGAGGTCCTTGCCTCACGGGAAGGCGAGGCGGACTTGTCGATGCTTGCTTACCACTCGATGAAAGCCGGCGACAACCAGAAGGCCGTGTCGTGTGCGGTCGCGGCTGCCAAGTCAGCCCTCTCAGCGTCGGCGCCAGAGGAGAGCATCCGCCTCATCGACGCCACACTCCCGGCAGCATCCGACCCTGCGGACCGGATCGAGATGCTCAGGGTCAAAGACGACGCCCTCGACACTCTCGACCGGGGTATGGAACGTATCGCAAACCTTGCCGAGATGAGTGCGTTGACGGGTGCAATCACCTCTCCTGAGCTCGAATCGGAGGTCAGGCTGCGAAGGGCTTCGGCCTCGCGGGCGATCGAGGACTTCGACGCCGCCATCGAGTTGGCGACTACCGTACGCGAGACCGCCGTTGAGCTCGGCGACCTCGACCTCGAGTTCGAGGCATGCCTGGAACTCGGCCAGGCTCTGACGAGAAGTGCGATCGGCGAGGCGTATTGGCCCTTCACCGAGATCGATCTCAATCTGCCCCAAGACGCCTATGCCAGGGCTCTGGAGCTGGCACGCGAGACGGGCTCACGGGCTGCCGAAGCCACCGCCCTGCGCGAGCTTGCCGTCATCGCAGGGGGAAGGGGACGACAGACCGCCCTTGCCGCCGTGCAGGAGGGGACATCCAAGTTCGAGATCCTCGCCATGGGACCCACGTTGTTCTCCGAAGCGAAGCAACTGGCCGAGCAGGCCTTCAAGATCTTCGAGGAGATCGGGGATCAGCGGGGCGCGATGTCCGCTCTGATCTCGATGGCCTACGCCCACGTCACGGACCCGACAGCTCACGGCATGGCGGGTCGGATCGAACACATTCGGGCACTCCACAACAGTCGTGAAGGCGCCGTCACCGACAGCCAGCGTGCCAAAGAGGATGCTCTCATGCTCTACAGCATCCACACCTATGCCCGCCTCAACGCGCAGCCTGATCTGGCCCTCGAACGAGGCCGTGAGGCTTTCGAGGCGGCGAGGGGGATAGGTGATCGGTGGCTGGAGACGCTGGCGGCCGGTGGCATGTCGATGACGTACGCATCGTACGGCGCGGTAGATGACTCCAATGCGTGGTTGGAACGAGCGGCCACGGCGGCAATGACGGTTCCGAGTACCTCGATGGCTCGCCGGATGGAGATGTGGCGCGGTGCATGTGCAGCTGCTCACGGCGATGGCGAAGGGCTGCGCGATCACTTCGAGCGAGCCGCCGAACTGGCCGGCACCAAGAGCCCGGCTGCACGGGCGGAGGCATATTGCGCACTCGCCATCGAGACCTGCAAACTCTGGGCCACGACAGGTGATGCAGCCCTCTTGGATCGAGCGCGGTCGTCTGCCGGGGCCACGCTCGATGCCATCAGGCCGCTGCCTGGCAATCTTCCATGGGAGGCCGTCGCCCATGCGGTTCTGGCGGTTGTCGCCGACGCTGAGGACCGTCCCGAGGATGCTGCCGATGAATCCAGGATCGCCCTCTCAACCCTTGACGGCCTCACACATATTCTCCACTTCGTGAACGTGCTCTGGGCAGCCGGCCGCGTGCTGATCGGTCAGCAGGCACCCGAAGCTGACGCCCTTGCACATCAGATTGCCCAGGGACTCGGCTACCTCAGCATGAACATGATCAACCCGGAAATCAAGACGAAGTGGTTTGCCGTCGATGCGCATAACGAACTTGCCCAGTTGGTCGGTTTCGAGATTTCTGACTTCAGCTCGGGTGAGGGAGCGGTGGGTTTGGCGGACCCTGAGGTGGAATTGCTCCGAGCGATCACTTCCGGGTCCGTTGACCATGGAGCGACCGAGGACGAGATCTCCGACCTGCTATCCAAACTCGGCGTGGCATCCGAGACCGAGGCGATCGAGTACGCGATCAAGGCGGGTGTGACGTGGCGGTGAGACTTATCATCGATCGTCGCCGTTGCATCGGTGCCGGAACCTGCATCGTGCTTGCCCCCTCCGCACTTCAGTGGCGACAGGGAGACTTTCTGAAGCCGGAACTGCTCGACCCGAGCACGGTCGACGAAGACTTGCTTCGAGAGGTGGCAGCGGCCTGCCCGACCCGTGCAATCGTGCTCGAGCAGGTGATGGAGTCCTCCGACAGGTGATCCGTCCCATGGGAGAACTCATCTGCGATCCATCCAGTGCGTGGTTCCCGCTTTCGTTCTCGCGCCACCACGTCGAACTTGATTCGGCCGGCCTGGGCCTGAAACTTCGACGTTCTCTCATCCAAGGAGACGGCCGACGCTGTCGACTAGATGGCTTCATCGGTTAACTTCATGGCAAACCGAGTCCTGAACTGCAACTACAGGCGGTTGGCTCGAGGGATCCCGCCGAACTGCTCCACTCACGCAGCAGCAGCACTGGGTGCTCGCGCTCTGCCGCTGTCCGGATGACACGATCGTAAGTGGCGCGAAAATCAGTTGATTGTTCGGCTCGATTGTCGAACGACGGAGGCTCCCGAGAATGGCTCCCACCACGGCAACACCGGCCGGCCACCGAACTCTTGACGTAGCGAAACCCCCGCTCTCGCAGGGGTTTCGTGTGGTACACCCGGAGGGACTTGAACCCCCAACCTTCTGATCCGTAGTCACAACCGACCCCTCGAAAGCGCCCTGACCATGCGGCCTTTGACCCCAAAATGTGTTACACAATGGGACTGTTACGAAATGCGACCCCGTTTCTCCCGACTACCAAAGACCCTTTGAGAACTTCCGTTTTGGGAATCGACCAAGAACGAAACCAAGAAACCCAGCAGACTTTAACGACGGTTCGGTATCAGATTTCGCTCGAACGATCGAGGAGGGCCCGGCCCGTGGATATCCATGTTGTTGATGGCCCTGCTGTTTTCGAGCTCGCACGCCGCAGGTACGCCGGTGGCGACGAGCCTCATAGACCCACCGCGAACCGCGGTGACAGGTCAACCGAGGACGACCCGCACCTGGTGGGTGTCGCCGTCGTCGACCAGATCGAGCTCAGAGCCGGGATCTAGGGTTGCTCCGTCCAAGCTCAACTCGACCACGCCCGTGGACTTGCTGTTGGGGTTGAGAACCTCGATCTCATATACCGACGAGTGGTATCGGAACGTGATGTCGAACCCTGGCCAGGCGCGTGGAATGCAGGGATCGATGGAGAGGCGGGTTCCGCTCAACCGGAACCCGAGAATCCACTCCACTCCCGCCCGATACATCCAGCCTGCCGACCCCGTGTACCAGGTCCAGCCGCCACGCCCGACGTGGGGCAGCTCCGAGTACACATCTGCTGCCGCCACATAAGGCTCCACGCGATACCGGTAAATTCCGGAGCGGGTGCTGGTGTGGTTGATCGGGTTGAGCAGTCCGAACAACTCGCCAGCCCGGTCTCCATCACCGAGGGTGGCAAACGCGATAACGCTCCAAATAGCGGCGTGGGTGTACTGACCACCGTTCTCGCGAACGCCCGGAAGGTAGCCCTTGATGTAGCCGGGATCGATGTCCCAGTTGTCGAATGGCGGTGTGAAGAGGAGCACCAAGCCGTCGCCGCGCCGTACGAGATACTCTTCGACCGAGGCCATCGCCCGCCGTGCGCGCTCGTCGGGCGCTCCGCCGTGGATCACTGACCAGGATTGGGCGATCGAGTCGATTCGGCATTCGGGATTGGTCGACGAACCGAGCGGGGTCCCATCGTCGAAGAAGGCCCGTCGGTACCAATCGCCATCCCACGCCTCGGCTTCGAGACTCTGGCGGAGCCCTTCCGCCGCCTCCCGCCAGGCAGCCGCCAGGTTGATCTGCTGCGATCCCTCGGCGATGTCGGCGAAGCGTCGCAAGTTTGCATCGAGGAACCAGCCGAGCCATACGCTCTCTCCCCTCCCTTCCCTCCCGACACGATTGAGACCGTCGTTCCAGTCACCTGTCCCGATCAAGGGGAGGCCGCGGCTCCCGATCAGGGAGAGCGCCCGATCGAGCGCCCGTCGGCAGTGATCGAACAGCGTGCCGTGCACGTTTGAGGTCTCAGGGGCGAAGTAGAGCTCGTCTTGGCCCGGCTCCAGCGGCGGACCACAGATGTAGGGAACCTCCGCCGCGAGGACCTCTTCATCGCCCGTCACCTCGACGTAGTGGGCCACGGCGTAGGGGAGCCACAGGTAGTCGTCGGAGATGCGGGTTCGGACACCCTTCCCGGAGGGTTCGTGCCACCAATGGAGGACGTCGCCTTCTTCGAACTGATGGGCGGCCGCCCGCAGCAAGTGCTCACGGGTCACGCCACGCATCGGGACCGTCAGCGCCATCACGTCCTGTAGTTGGTCACGGAAGCCGTATGCCCCTCCCGCCTGATAGAACGCTGACCGGGCCATCACTCGGCAGGCCATGGTCTGATAGAGAAGCCAGTGGTTGATCATCACGTCGAACGAGCGGTCGGGGCTCTTCACTTGCACGGTCCCGAGAACGTCGCCCCAGTTCTTGGCCACTTCGCCGGCGAGCACCTGGGCGTCAGCCAGGCGAAAGCGTTCGATCAGCGAGCGGGCTTCGGTCTCGTCGTCGCCTTGGCCCAGCAGGAATCGCAACTCGACCTCTTCGTCGGGTGCCAGCGTCACGTGCCGCTGGATGGCAGCACAGGGGTCGAGACCCACCCCTACCCGCCCCGACAGCCGGTGGCTCCGCTGCAGCGCGGCAGGGCGATCGACGCTACCGTGCCGTCCGAGGAACTCGGTGCGGTCTGCTGTCAGCTCGTCGGCGGTGCCGAAGTCGGCGAAGGCCACTCGTTCCCCAAAATCCTCGTTCCACGGATTGCGAGCGAAAACGGCCCCGGTCGCCTCGTCCCGCGTGGTGACGATCTGCATCTTCGGCACCGATCTGGTGGTTCCGAGCACCCACTCGACGTATCCAGTGACCGAGAGACGCCGGCGACGGCCGCTGAGGTTGCGCAGACGCAGGCGGGAGAGTTTGATCGAGCCATCCAGCGGCACCGTCTGATGGAGGTGGAGCGCAATCCCCCGGGAGGTGTGTTCGAATTCTGAGAAACCGGGCCCGTGGCGGGCAAGGTAGGGATCGTTGTCACGGATCGGCAGCGCAGTGGGTCCCCACACCTCACCGCTATCCTCGTCCCGGACGTAGAGCACCTCGCCCGGGGGGTCGGTGACCGGATCGTTGGACCAGGGTGTGAGTTGATTCTCGCGGCTGTTCTCCGACCAGCTGAATCCGGATCCCGACTCCGAGACGCAGAACCCGAAACGGGAGTTGGCGACCACATTGATCCACGGGGCAGGGGACCATTGATCCTCGCCCAACACCACGACGTACTCGGTGCCCCCGGCGGCGAAGCCGCCGACACCATTGTGGAACTCGAGATCGAGCCGAGGGGTTGCTCCCCCCGTCTGTCCCACCGCCGCGGTGACCTTCGCCACAACGGGCTTCCGCCCGGCGAGAGGCGGGCGGAGGGCCAACTGGTCGGCGATGGTTCCGCGGTGGCTCAGCAACACGGCGCGCGCCGAGGATTGGAGCGCGAACCGATCCTCACCTGCAAGGAGAGGCCCGTCGAGGACGAAGACTCCTCCATCCGACGCCTGGCCCACCTGGCGCCCACGCTCCCGGATCAACTCCTCGATGGCGTCCCGCAGATCCTGGGCGTAGGAGCCCGGCTTCTCGTTGATGACCACGAGATCGGCGAACAGCCCCTTCATCCTCCAATACTCCTGTGCGCGCAGGAGGTCTCGGATCAGCCCCCGCTCCTCGGGCTGATCGATCCTGACCAGCACGATCGGCAGATCTCCCGAGATGCCGTGCCGCCACAGGGTTGTCTGGCTCGTAGCTGGAGCGGCCCGGCGCCCCGGCGCCGCCAGAGTCGGATCGAAGTAGATGAGGCTGCCGCCGAGCTGTTGGAAGACTTGGGCATGTTCGGGTTCGATCCGCAAGTGGTGGAGTCGGACCTGGGCCTGAGTCCATGCGAGCGTCAGCGTCCTCTCGAACGACGCCGAGTCGGAGAACTTGTCGATCAGGTCGATCACGTCGTCCCTCGTGCCGGCGACCACGGTGGTGAAGTCGAGATAGGCGGTGCCACCCGGTGGCAGGCGCACCTTGCGCCGCAGACTGAAGATCGGATCGAGCACCGGACCCGCCGAGTTCGCCAGCGGGCGATCGATCGCCGCTGCCCGCTGGACCGGATTGCCCCTGCCGAGAAAGCGGGCGCGGTCGGTGGCGTACTGGGCTCCCCCCACGACCTCGCCGGTGACGGTCAGCACATGACCCGCCCAGATCGTCTCTTCTTCCGTCGAACGCGGGCGCCGGCTTGCCAGGATGGCGTCGCGACCGACCACCTCCTCGGTCTGGACGAAGAGATTGGAGAAAGCCGGGTGAGCGGCGTCTGCGCTCGGTGGCCCCAGCACCAACTCGGCATAGGACGTCACTTCCAGTTCCCTGGCCACCGAGCCCGAGTTGGTGAGGCTCACCCGACGGACCTCGGCGTCGTCTTCCTCCGAGATGACCACCGTCAGTGTGGTGGAGATCTCTCCATCGCGGCGCGAGATCTCCACCTTGTCCTCGCTGAACGACGCCTCGTAGTCATCGGGCTCGGCGCCGGTGGGCTGGTAGCCCGCCGACCAGGTACGACCGGCTTCGTCCTTGATGAACACATAGCTGCCGAAGTTGTCCCGCGTCACGTCCTCGTGCCATCGGTTGACCGAAAGACCGTGCCACCGACTGAATCCGGAACCGGCGGCAGTGATGACGGTGCTGAGCCTGCCGTTGGAGAGGTGGTGGACGATTGGCACCCGACTGTGTGGCGAGCCCACCTTGCGTATTACTCCCTCCACGACCTCCAGCGGACGGGCTGCCCCCTCCACCTCGTCGACCCGCGGGCGTGCTACCTCGAGATCACGCGGAACGCGTTCGTGCAGCAAGAGCTCCGCCGCCTGCACCGACGGCTCACTGTGGAAGAGTTCCCGGGCGAATCCGTCGAAGATGACGTTGGTGATGGCCACGAGTGACATAGCCTGGTGGTGGGCCATATAGGACTTCACCAGTACCGCGCCATCGGTGTCGGGACGGCGGGAGGGAGTGAAGTCGAGCGCTTCGTAGTAGCCGTAGGTGCCCAAGGCTCCCATCGCCGCGAGCCGCCGCAGGTTGTCGACCGCTTCGCTGGGTTCCACCATCGCCGCGAGCATGGTGGCGTAGGGGGCGACCACGAGATCCTGGCTCAGACCCCGCTCAAAGCCCAGACCTGGCACCCCGAACGCCCGGTATTGATAGGTGAGTTGGACGTCGCGCGCGGCGTAGGCGGACTCGGAGATCCCCCACGGGATCTGCCGTTCCTTCCCGTACTCGATTTGCCGCCGGACGACCGCCCGATAGGTGGTGTCGAGGACGCTCTCGGGAGGAGAGCGCATCACCAGGAGCGGCATGAGGTATTCGAACATCGAGCCCGACCACGAGATGAGGGCCGCCTCGGTTCCCATCGGAGTCATCGAGCGCCCGAGCCGAAACCAGTGGCTGGGGGGGAGATCACCCTTGGCAATCCCAACGAAGCTGGCAAGACGCGCTTCCGAGGCCAGCAGGTCGTAGTGACTCTGGTCGAGAGCTAATTCGAGCACCCGATATCCGACCGACAGCAACTTGTTCGAGGGACTCCACAGGAATGAGAAGTCCATCGCTCCCGCCAGGGCCACGGCCCTCTCGGCCAGGTCGGCCATCCGGCTCTCCATCTGCCGTCGTCGTCCCGGGTCGTCGAACAACCGGCGATCCTCTTCATGGCTATGAACGGTCGCCATGAGGGCTTCGGCCCATATGCCCAGATCGTCGGTACCGTCGGCAGAGGCCAGGGTCAGGGCGATGTCGGCAACCGTCATGGAAGCCTCGTCGATCCCACCGGGACCGACATGCCATCCTGACCCGGTGGAATCACCCAGGGAACCGAGCAATCCGGCCAGGGCTCGCTCCAGATCTCGGGGGGACACGACCTCGGCTTGGCTTTTCAGCGCAATCCCGTCGGCAGCCTGTCGGATCAGCAGAGCGCCGTCCCTGATGCCTGCAGCCACCTCCGCTCCCGGTGCCAGGTCCCTGAGCCGGGCGCATCCCTCCGACACTGCCAGCAGATGCCCCGCCAGGTTGCCGCTGTCGACCGTCGAGACGTATAGGGGAGACAGAGGCTCGAGGGTGACGGTTTCGTACCAGTTGAAGAAATGGCCCTGGAACCGTTCCATCTCATCGAGGGTTGAAAGAGTGGACTCGAGCCGGGACGCCGTCTCCTCCAACCCGATCCAGCCGAACTCACGGGCCGAGAGGACCGCCAGGAGGTAGAGGCCGATGTTGGTGGGAGAGGTTCGGTGGGCGATGACCGCGACATCCTCCTGGTAGTTGTCCGGCGGCAGCCAGTTCTCCTCCTCGGTGACGAACTGTTCGAAGTATCGCCAGGTGCGTCGAGCGATCAGCCGTAGTTCATCTCGTTCCTCGGCGGTGGGCGGGTCCGCCACCCTGACCGGCCGAGTGGTACTTGCCCAGTGGGCGACGAAGGGAGCCGCCACCCACATCCACGACCAGACCAATGCCGCCACGAGTGCGTCTGGATTGACGATGGCCGCGGCGAGGGCGGTGACCAAGCCGACCGCCATCGATGGGGCCATGCGAAGGACGAAGAGACGCCTATCGAGTGAGAATCGGCGCTCGGCTTCTTCGGCGGTGACCCACTCGAGCATGCTCCGACGCGAGACCGTCACCCGCCAGAGGGTGAGAACGATCGCCTCGGTGGTCCTGACCGCCTGGTGGGCGAGGAAGGCCGCCTGCAAGATGAATCGACCGGCTACTCGAGCGGCGTCGACCCACCATCTCCGCAGGCGAACCGCCTCCGGCGTGCTGGTGCGACGAGGGATCATCCTCTCGAGCAGAGGCAGCAAGGCGGGAAGGGCCAAGGCGACGACGATGAAGCCGGTCCACGGCCACACCGGCACAGCCGGGATCAGGAACGAGGCCAGAAGCGTGAGCAGGGCGGCGGGGCTGGAGAGACTGCGACGCAGGTTGTCGACCATCTTGAGTCGAGCCACCGGTGGAAGAGGGCCGCGCCGCCCGAGGATCCACGGAAGCAGCTGCCAATCGCCCCTGATCCAGCGGTGTTGCCGAGAGAGCGCCACCTCATAATGACTCGGGAACTCCTCGAACACCTCGACATTGGTCACCAGGCCGGCACGGGCGAAGGACCCCTCGAACAGATCATGGCTGAGGAGAGCGTTCTCCGGAATCCGGCCGTCCAGTGCGGCCTCGAAGGAATCGATCTCATAGATTCCCTTCCCGGCGTAGGAACCCTCTTCGAACAGGTCCTGGTAGACATCGCTGACGGCTGCCGCGTAGGGATCGATTCCAGCCGGAGGAAAGAACACCCGTTGGAAGAAGCTGGTCCCGCCCGCTCCTAGAAACGCAGTCACCCGAGGTTGGAGAACGCCATAGCCTTCCACGACCCGTCCCATCGGTTCATCCACCCGAGCCCGGTTGAGCGGATGGGCCATCGTCGCCACCAGCCGTGTGGCCGCGCCTGGGGGCAGCCGCGAGTCCTGATCGAGAGCGATCACGTACCGCACCCGTTGTGGCATCCGACCACCCCAGGGGAGGTAGCTGGTGTCTGTCGCCCCCCGCAGCAGGCGATTGAGTTCATGGAGCTTGCCGCGCTTGCGTTCCCACCCCATGTAGCGGCCCTCACTGGGATTGAACTGGCGTCGACGGTGGAACAGCAGGAAACGGTCGGTCCCTCCCGGTGCATGGCCGTAACGCTCGTTGAGACGGGCGACGCCGCGGGCAGCCACCGCCAGCAGCTCGGCGTCGTCGGGTTCCTCGGACTCGTCGGCGTCCCGCCAATCGGTCAGAAGCGCGAAATGGAACTCTCCCTCCGGGTCCGCGAGGTGATGGACTTCGAGGCGATCTACCAGCGCTTCGACCTGGTCCGGACGCGACAACATGGCGGGTATCGCCACCATCGTCCGAAACTCCTCGGTGGGGCCGTCAGGAAGGGCGAGCGAAGGGAGCTCCTTGGGTTGGGCGAGGGAAGCCACCGCCCTGTTGACCACGGTCATTGCCACATCGGTGGCAGGAATCAGGGCGAGAAACGCCATCAGCCATCGCCACGGCCACGCAGGCTGAATAGCTTGAAGAGGCAGCGCCAGAGCGAGGGCGGTCACCGCCAGGATCGATCCGATGTAGGCCGCCGTGGCCTTCTTCTTCACGAGTCGAGACAGGGTGAGTCCAACACCGGGATGGAACCCAACCTCGACTTCGAGCTGACTCCGGCCCCCGCCCAGAAGGTAGAAGCCAGGGTCACGCTGGCGTCGATCGGTGACCTCGGCCCCCGCCAGCGCGAGGGCAGCCTCAGCAACCTCGAGCTCGGATGCGGCCGATCCTTTGGACAGATCTTCGATGGCGTGTCGATAAAGGTCACGGGTGGCATAACTCATCTCGCGGTATGAGCCGTCCGCCGCCAGCGCCCGGTCGGCCAGGCTGACCCCTTCGACGAAGCTCGCCCATTCGAAGGAGCTGATGTAACGGAAGCTGGTCACGATGTTGCGGACGGTGAGGTTGGTCGCCACTTGCCGATGCTGCGTCTCTGCAACCACATCATCAGGGGTGGTCCCTTCGGCGGCGAGCCGGTCGAGTAGCCAGCCGAGACCGGGCGTGGTCTCTGGATCGTGGTCCCGCAACCGTCGGATCAGCTGGACCACCAACGGTTGGGGAACCTCGCCCGAACCGATGCGGTCCAGCTCTGCCTGAGCTTCAGCGATCCGACCTCCGCTAGTCCCGAGCAAACCGTCGGCAATGTCGTCTGCGGCACGCCGGAGTGCTCGGCCCTCGACGATCGACTCGGTACATCTCCGCAGGTTCTCCACGAGCACGACGCGCAAGGTGATAGGGAGTGCCCACAATTCGCCGATCGTGAGAGGCTCCACTTCTTGATAGGCGTCGATGAAGCGCCTCAGCGCTTCCGGGTCGAAGCGGCTGTCGAGGTGAGCGACGAAGACCCAAGCGATCTCGAACACCCGCGGATATCCGTCCAGTTCACCATCGTTCAGCTTGGGCAACTCGTGGTAGTAGGAGGATGGGAGGTTCTCCCGGATCTCGCGCAGTTGTCGTTCGACAAGGTGGAAGTTATCCACCAGCCATTCCGCAGCGGGGGTGAGGAGAGCCTCCCTCCCGGAGGCGTCGGCGAGTTCCCGATACGAAGAGAAAAGAACGTCGCCGTTGTCCGACAGGCGTCTCGAGATGTGCTGCAGCCGTCCGCGTCGTACGGTCGCCTCCTGGGCATCGGCCAGGCTTCTGGCACGCTCTTCGAGCCGCCCGACGCCGAACAACTCCGCCCGAATGGGCTCACCACCGTGCGCGGCTTTCGGAGACGACATTCGCGAAGGCTACAGCGCCATCAGCCCCGAAGCTCGGGTACGTCCGAGGAGCCGGGTCGACCTCGGCGCAATCGACGCCAAACGGACGCGCGCCGGAGTCACCTCTGCCTGGGCACGCCCACCCCGTGCACACCCCCACCGGTGGCAGAACACGGTGCGACCGGGGTTGGAGAGGGGGTGTGCAGGGGTGGGCTGCATAGGCAGATGCACACCCGATAAACCACAAATTGGCGCCCCCGATCCGAGATACTCGGGGTTTGGGGAGATCTGGACAACAGAAAAGGCCAGGCATTGCCTGGCCTTTTCGTCTGACGATGTCAAAATTTTGGTAGCGTGTGCACGGACCAAATCCACGGGACCAGGTTCACTACGGAGAGGCCCGGCATTGTTGGCTTTCGTCTTTTCTGCCGAGACCCCACATTTCGGCGGTTGACGGATTCAAATGCGCCGTGATCAGAACCCTCTCTCAATCTGTCCCTCGAGCACCCTCGAAGAGATCCGTCTCCCAGTTCGCCGGCTCGATTTGAACGTCATCGACCAACCCGCTGCGTCATGTGGTAGCTCCATTCGCATGCGATGAGGTCGGTGAGGTTCGGGGGGTCAGGGAATGCGGAGGATGCTTACGGGTCGCGGTACTCCGATCCGACCGAGGAAGCGGGAAGCCCACCCCAGATAATGAGACTGTCTCCCGTCGACACCGTGTCGACCGCTGCCAGCCATATCGGCGGCTCCGTCAAACGAACCAAGAAAACAACCAAGAAAATCTCAGGCACCCAAGTACTGCCAAAAGAGAAAACCCCCGCTCTCGCAGGGGTTTCGCTAGTACACCCGGAGGGACTTGAACCCCCAACCTTCTGATCCGTAGTCAGACGCTCTATCCAATTGAGCTACGGGTGCGTGTGCGCAACAGATTAGCCTATGGAACGTTCGCTGCGAACGGGTATCGCTCGAACAGCAACGACCGGTGGCGAGACAACAGGGAGTGTACATAGTGGGGATCGCCGAACTCTCAAACCAGTACTGGGATCTCCAGATGCGCTTCGCTCCGGAAAACGCCACGATGTACGGTGATCACCGGTTTGATTCCGAGATCAGCGACGTAACTCCCGACAGTCTTTCCCGGGTCATGGTCGAGCTGCGCGATGTCGCCCGACAGGCTGAGACGATCATTCCTGGCAGCTTGTCCAAACAGGACCGCATCACCCGTCAAATGCTCATTGACGCGGTCGATTCGTCCGAAACGGCCATTGACGAACTCGGTCTCATGCTCCGCATCGACCCGATGCTCGGCGTTCATTCAATGCTCATCGCCGGATCGAGCATGACCGTGGCGGATCAACCCGAACACGCCAACATGCTTTTGGAGCGGTACCGCAAAGTCGGCGGTCTCGTCGAAGGGCATTTGGCGTGGCACCTCAAAGGGTTGGCACAGGGGAAGGTTTCCCCGACGGGAAACATCGAACGGTCCCTTGCCCAAATGGACACCTACCTCGCCTCCTCGCTCGAAACCGACCCTTTCATCAATATCGTTGTCCCCGAGTGGAGCGGAAAGGACGCCTGGATCGCCGCCATGACCGACGTCGTCAAAACGTCGGTGCGGCCCGCGATACAAAAATATCGCGACACCATCAGGGACGAGATCGCACCGCATGGGCGCTCTCAAGACCGGGCCGGACTCAGTTGGGTCGATGGTGGCGCCGAGTACTACGAACGCCTCATCAAGGACTTCACGACGGTCGCGCTGACGGCCGACGAAATCCATGAAATCGGGCTGGAGGAAATGGCGCACAGTCTGGAAGAGTTTTCCATGTATGGGCAGGCGGCGCTCGGCATTTCGGCGCTCCCCGCTCTCTTTGATCGCCTCAGGACCGACGAAACCCTGCGGTTCGACTCAACCGAAGAACTCATGGAGTTCAACCGAACGGTCATTACGAAAGCCGAAGCACTGGCCTCCGACTGGTTCGGTCATCTCCCTCAAGCACCGTGTGAGATGGCAGAAATCCCGGCGTCGCTAGCTCCGAATATGCCGCCAGCCTATTACTTCCCTCCCCCGGCCGATGGTTCTCGACCGGGGACGTATTTCATCAACACCGCGAATCCGAAAACGGTCCATCGTTTCGACATGGTGGCGACGGCAGCTCACGAGGCAGTGCCAGGCCACCACCTCCAGTGCGCCATCAACGCCGAAGCCGGCGACCTGCCTATGTTCCGCCGATACGGTCTCGTTGTGGCGTACTCGGAAGGGTGGGGCTTGTATTCCGAACGTCTCGCCGACGAAATGGGCCTCTATGAGAGTGACCTCGATCGCATCGGCATGGTGGCCGCCGACGCCTGGCGGGCGGCTCGTCTGGTCGTCGACACGGGAATCCACGCCAAAGGATGGTCGCGAGATCAGGCGATCGCCTACATGACCGAGAACACGCCCATCAAACACGACACCGTGGCAATCGAAGTCGATCGGTACATCGGCTTCCCTGGCCAAGCACTCACGTACAAGATCGGTCAGCGGGAGTTCAGACGACTGCGGTCTATGGCCGAGGACCGACTTGGTGACCGCTTCGATATTCGCAGCTTCCACGACACCGTCTTGACGAACGGGGCGGTTACGTTGCCAGTGCTGGCAGGCCTGGTCGAAGAATGGATCGCGTCGATCGTCTAGGCCCATCCCATCCTGGACTGCATGCGCCGTTGTTGGGGGCAGACCGTCTCCGCCGAGACCACCGCCTTGATGGGACCGACCCGTTCAAGGACGGAAACGAACGAACCCCGGACAGAATCCGGGGTTCGTTGACTGGCGGAGAGGGAGGGATTTGAACCCTCGAAGAGGTTTAAACCCCTTACTCGCTTAGCAGGCGAGCGCCTTCGACCACTCGGCCACCTCTCCTCATTTGTCGTGCGAAACCTTAGTGGTTCGCGAACGAGTCGCAGTCGGCCAGGTCTTTCCGTTCTTCTACGAAAAACATCCGGAAAACCAAACGCGTACCGTCCGAACCTAGGGCTGGAGCGCCCGAAAACGGGCGCTGGAACCCTGGGTTGAACCCAGGGTTCCAGCAGTCACTCGATCTACGGGAGCCAGGCCTTCCAAACGGCCTCGTTGTCATCAACCCACTTCTGGGCGACGGCAACCGGGTCGTCTCCGTCGATCTCAACCGGCGGCAGCATCGCAAGCTGGTCTTCGGTCGTGATCGTGAAGTTGCTCAGGAACGTGAATACCGCAGGATCCTTCGCCTGAAGCTTGCCTGAGGCTGCCTTGTAGATGACATCCTCGGGGTAGTCGCAGTCAACGCCACCGTCGCCGGCCGCCGCAGACGCAGCGCATTCGTCGTTGTAGGCGGGGAGTTCAACGTTGACCAGGTCGAACATCGCCACGGCCGCCGTTGGGGTCCACCAGTAGAGAACAATCGGCTCTCCCGCGGTTACGCGTGCCTCAACCTCGGCAACCGTGGCCGGTTCCGATCCAGAGAACTGAACCTGGAATGGCAAGTCGAGGTTCGTGATGATCTGCTCGTCGTACTGCGAGTACGAGGGGTCGGTGCCGAGGAAACGGCCATTGTCGCCCGTTTCGGCGGTGGCAAACAGGGCAGCTAGCGCGGGATCCTTGAAGCCTTCCCAGGTGGCGAGTTCGGGATGCTCGTCGATGACGTAGCTCGGGACGAACCAGCCAATCTTTCCAACCGTACCCAGATCGCCGATGTTTACAGCAGATCCGTCAGCAAAGTAAGACTGTTCGGCCTCGGTGACGCCCGACGGCCAAATCTCCAAAACCGCGTCCAGGTCACCATCGGTCAGGCCCGTGAACATCGCGTCATTCTCGTTGACGTCGACCAGCTCGACCGGGTTGCCAAGTTCCTTTTCGATGATGATCTTGGCCACAAGTGCGTTAAGGCGCGAAGCCGTCCAGGGATTGACAACCAGTCGAATAGTCTCCATGTCACCGCTGGCTGCGACCGTCGTGGTGGTGGCATCGCCACCTGTTTCGACCGCATCGTCACCGCCACAGGCAGCCGCTACAAGCGCCAAGGCGAGTAGCAAAGCAAATAACTTCTTCATTCTTTTCCTCCTATTGGGTCGGTCCTCACGGACCGCGAGCTACATTACTGACCGATGACCGATCCTGCACCATCCGATCAGACCGCTCTTTCTGCCGAGCACGTATGGAAGGTATTCGGGTCAAAACCAGAACGAGCCGTCGAGTTGGCCGAGTCAGGCGAGAGTCGCTCGGACGTCTTGGAGGCTACGGGATGCACGATTGCAGTCCGCGATGTCTCCTTCGCGGTCAAGCCAGGCGAGACGTTTGTGGTCATGGGACTGTCCGGATCCGGCAAGTCCACCCTCATACGCTGTGTCGCCCGACTGATCGAGTCCACCAAGGGGACTGTCACCGTCGACGGTGAGGACTTCACCGCGATGAACGCCACCGAACTGCGTGAGGTGCGGCGTAAGAAGCTTTCAATGGTGTTTCAGCACTTCGGTCTCTTTTCACACCGCCGGGTGATCGACAACGCGTGCTACGGCCTCGAAATTCAGGGAGTGCCCAAGGCGGAGCGACACGAGCGAGCCCTTGAGATACTGGGCGTGGTCGGGCTATCCGGGTTTGAGTACCACTATCCTCAGCAGCTGTCCGGAGGCATGCAACAGCGAGTAGGACTCGCCCGAGCGTTGTGCGTCGACCCGGAGATCTTGTTCTTCGACGAGCCGTTCTCGGCACTGGATCCGCTCATCCGCCGAGACATGCAGGACGAACTCATTCGGCTCCAGGAAACCATGAAACGCACGATCGTCTTTATCACCCATGACTTCGCAGAGGCCATCAAACTGGGCGATCGCATTGCCATCATGAAGGACGGGGCTTTCGACCAGGTCGGCACGGCGGCCGAGCTTATTCGTAATCCGGCAACCGCCTATGTGCGGGAGTTCACCGAAGACATCCCAAAAGCCAAGGTTCTTACCGCTCGGGACATCATGACCTCGGGTGGCGATTCAACTCGCCGCGTGGAGTCGAGTGCCACGGTGTACTCCCTGGTTCCCTTGCTGCTCAATGACCCAATGCCCATTGCCGTGACCGAAGACGGGTTCGTGATCGGGCAGGTTGACCGCGAGTCCGTTGCCACGCTCATGGACGAGGCGTGACGACGGCACCCACCAGCGACGGGACGATCCTCAATCGCTTCGGCCCCTATCTGGTATTACTGGCGGTACTCGTCGCCATTCAACTGCTGGTCAGCACCGAGTCCTTCCCTGCGTTGCTCGACGATTTCCTGAAGGATCCCGTCGATTCACTCGGAGCTTGGGGTCAGCTCAATCGGCGGACCCATCCCCTCTTCACCCAGTTCTTCGCACCGCTGACCAACACCGTCGATTTTGGTATCAGCACGATCGAGGACATTCTCACCTGGCTGCCCTGGTATGTGATCCCCGCCGGCCTCTTTGCTCTGATTGCTCGGCGTCGTCGTTTTCTGGACGCGACGGTGGCGGCTACCGTAATGATCTATCCGGGTCTCGTTGGACTCTGGGAGCCGACCCTGGAAACGCTGGCGCTCATGTCGTTTGCCGTGTTCGCCTCGGCTGTGATCGGCATCCCCCTGGGTATCTGGGCCGCGTTCCGCCCTCGGGTCGAGGCAGCCCTAAGGCCGTTCCTCGACATCATGCAGACCGTCCCGGCCTTCGTCTATTTCCTCCCGTTGCTGGTTCTGTTCGGGATCGGCAAAACCAACGGCGCAATTGCCACCATCATTTACGCCTTGCCCCCCGTGGTACGACTCACCACACTGGGGATCCGACAAGTTCCCGCTCAATCCGTCGAAGCCTCCAATATGTTCGGTGCGTCGGAGCGGCAAACGCTTTTCAAAGTACAGATCCCGACGGCCATGCCGACGATCCTGGCAGGGCTCAGTCAAACGATCATGATGGCACTGGGTATCGTCGTGCTGGCTGCCCTCGTGGCCGCCGGAGGCCTCGGTGGGCTTGTGTTGCAGAGTCTGAATCAGCGAACCACCGGCCGCGGGATCGCCGTTGGGTTGGCAATCGTGGCCGTGGCCATGCTCCTCGACCGGGTCGGCAGATCGCTGGCCGACGGCGATCGCACCAAGACCCTGTCGCGCAGCGCCAAGTTGGCATGGGGCATCAGCCTCGTCGCCGGCGTACTCATAGGCCGCTGGAAAGAATGGGACACCTTCCCGACGGTATGGACAACTCGCATCTTCGATCCGATCGACACCGCAGTCGACTGGGCGATAGTCAACTGGTCGCAATACACCCGCGCGGTCAACGACTTCGTCGTAGGGGATATCGTTGTGCCCGTTCGGAGTTTCCTTATCGATACCGTGGCCTGGCCGGTCCTGATCGTCCTGGCCAGCTATCTGGTCTGGCGCATCGCCGGGCCAAAGCTCGCCGCGTTCACCGCGGCCGCCATGGCAACGATTGGACTGATCGGGATGTGGGATCTGTCGATCGATACGGTCGTTCAGGTGATGATCGGTGTGATTATTGCGATTCTTATCGCTGTCCCGCTGGGAATTATGGCTGGCCGCAACGCCAGGGTTGAGGCGGTGTTAGGCCCAATCCTTGACGGTCTGCAAACGATTCCGTCTTTGGTCTATATCATTCCCGTCGTCACGCTGTTCACTCTGGGCCCGATGCCAGGCATCATCGCGTCGGTCCTCTACGCAATCGTCCCTGGCGTGCGAATCACGGCACTTGGCATTCAAAACGTACCGTCGGAAAGCGTCGAAGCTTCCCAAACGTTTGGCGCGACCCGGGTGCAAACCATGCTCGGCGTGCGAATTCCGCTCGCCGCCCCCACGATCATGGCTGGTATCAATCAGGTGATCATGATGGTCCTCGCCATGGTCATCATCGCCGGGTTGGTCGGCGGCGGCGCACTCGGCTTCGAAACAGTACGGGCGCTCACTCGCAACCTGTACGGACACGGGTTCGAGGTCGGCTTGTCCATTGCGCTGATCGCCATGGTCCTCGACCGAAGCACCCAGGCACTGGCGCAGCGTTTCCAACCCCCGGCCGCCACCTAGATCCGTTCCTAGGGTCCCAACGCCCATTTTCGGGTGCTTGAACCCTGGGTTCGGACGTTCGGGACGAAACGGTCGGGGTTAACGAAAGCGGGCAGGGGTTCGTTGCGACCGGCAGGCCAGTACAGTGGCACTCGTTGCCAGAAGGTACGAGCGTGAACGATCTTTGGTTGAATCTGAGCAGGGCGACCGGCATCGTTGCCACGTTGCTGGCAGTCGCCGCTCTCGTGTGGGGCTTCTTCTTTTCGGCCCGCAACTTTGGCGACACCTACAAACCAGCCTGGTGGCTCGACCTTCACAACTGGCTTGGTGGCATCGCGCTCATCTTCACGGCAGCCCATCTCATCACCGTATATGTCACTCCCGACTCGGGGATCGGACTCATCCAGATTTTCATCCCGAACACAGCCATTGGCGAGCAGTGGCCAATCACCTGGGGCGTGGTCGCCGCCTACCTGTTCGCCATAACGGTCTTCACCAGTTGGCCCAAAAAACGATTCCGCCGCTGGCTCTGGAGGACCATCCACCTGACTTCGATCCTGGGAACGGCTCTGGCCCTCATCCACGCCTACCAACTCGGCCCCGACACGCAATATCTGGCCTTCCGGGTGGCGTTTGTGGCTTCGATCGCCGTCGGCCTGTATGCGGTCTTCCGGCGTCTGGTTGGTATCGCCTTGAAGGTCTCACGCGCTCGTAATTCATCCTTAGCTCGTTTTAAGCTGGTGGTGATTACATCCGGTGATGAGCATGACAACCGTTCCTCCCCAACCGACGGAAGCTCCAGTCGATCCGGCACTCGCCGAACGTATGGAACAACTTGCTCAACGTTCAAAAGCAGCCAAAGAAGCCGCCTTGAACAGGGCGACCGGGTCGGATGCCCCCTCTGCCGACCCGGCCCGCCCGACCAGACGCAAGCACGCCGCCCGATCCGCTCGCTACCTATCGCTGGCGCTAAGCCTCCTCGCAACGGCTGTTCTGACGGTCGCCTTTTCGATACTCAGCTTGCCGAGCATCGATCAATTCGCCTTGGCCGCCGTCCCTACACAATCCGTCGCCACCAGCTCAACACCTTCGGTCGTCTCGACTCCAACGACCGTGGCCGCGCCGGTCGTCAGCACGTTCAACGGTGACGTCGTCCGGACTCGCTGGGGTCCGGTCCAGGTTCAAGCCCAGTTCAAGAACGGGGTCCTCGAAGACGTAGTCACCCTTGTCTATCCAAACGACCGCGGGACCAGCATCTACATCAATCAACAAGCCCTCCCGATGTTGCGGTCCGAAGTCCTGACGGCTCAAAGCGCCCGCGTTGACACCATCTCCGGAGCCTCGGTCACCAGTCGCGGATACGTAACTTCTCTGCAGTCGGCGATCGATGCAGCCCAAGCAGCGGGTGCGACCAACCTCTGATCCGCATGATGACCTTCCGTCGAGCCAATCCATCGCCTCGGGCTCTTCGCCGGTTGGCCCGGTTGGCCCGGTTGGCCCGGTTGGCCCGAGAAACGCTTGCCCCATAGGTCTCACGCGCTTCGTAAATCATCCTTAGCTGCCACTTAACTGGCAGTGATTAGATACGTTTATGACGGTCGCAACCGTTCCTCCCCAATCAACGGATTCTCACAACGACCCGGCACTCGGCGAACGCATGGAACAACTTGCTCGACGATCAGAAGCCGCCAAACAAGCCGCACTGAACGGGGCCACCGGGTCTGAGGGTGCTTCTGTCGTCCCGGCCGGCCGGATCCAACCAGCCAAGCGCAAGCACGCCGCCGGCGCCGCCCGCCATCTCTGCCTTGCCCTCAGTCTGCTCACGACGGTGGTGCTGACCCTTACGTTTTCGATTCTCAGCTTGCCGGCCATCGACCAGTTTGCCCTGGTCACCCTCCCGGACCTACCTGCCACCGCAACCGGGGCGGCTTCACCCTCCACCATCGTCACAGCGCCGACTCAGACAACCATCGTCGCAGCTCCAATTCAGACAACCGTCGTCGCACCAATCCAGACCACGTTCGATGGTGATCTTGTCTCGACCCGCTGGGGATCACTTCAGGTTCAAGCCGAATTCAAGAATGGCGTGCTCGAAGACGTCATTACGCTCGCTCACCCGGACGGCGATCGAACGAGTGTCTCGATCAATCAGCAGGTCCTTCCGGTGTTACGCGCCCGGGTTCTGACCGCTCAGAGCGCCGACGTCGACACCATCTCCGGGGCATCGATCACCAGCCGCGCATACAAAACATCCCTGCAATCGGCCATCGATGCAGCCCGATCGGCCGGGGCGACCAACCTATGATCAAAGCGATGGAAACTGTCGGGCCAGTCCACCATGTCGAGCACGTCATGGGCATGCCAATCAGCTTCGACATCCGGCCGCCAACCCCTCCGCTGGATGCCGTTCGAGAAGCGATCGCCTGGTTACATCACGTCGACGAGACCTTCAGCACCTACAACCTCGACAGCCCGATCTCACGGATCGGCCGGGGCGACCTGACCGAACGGGGGGCGAGCCTCGAGATCCAGGAGGTTCTGTCCGAGTGTCGGAGACTCACCCACCTCACAAACGGCGCCTTCGACGCGTTCGCCGTGCCCGCTCCGAACGGTACCCACGTCGATCCTTCCGGCCTCGTCAAGGGATGGGCCGTTCAGAGGGCAGCCGGGATCATCGTCGATGCGGGGGCGGTGAACTACTGCATCAACGCAGCCGGTGACATTGCCCTCGGCGGACAACCCGAACCTGACCGTCCGTGGAGCGTCGGCATCCGACACCCGTTCCTGTCGGACAAACTTGCTACGACGGTTCGACTTGCAGGGCCGATCGCAGTGGCGACGTCTGCCAAATATGAGCGCGGCGACCACATCATCGACCCCCGCAGCGGCACAGTCGCCAACGCGATGCTCAGTGCTACCGTGTTTGGACCGGACCTGGGTTTGGCCGATGCGTATGCGACCGCCGTCTTTGTCATGGGAGATGAGGGCCTCGACTGGATCGATGAGCAGGACGGCTACGAGGCATATGTCATCACGCTCGAAGAGATGACCCACTGGACCCACGGCTTCGAGCGCGCCTGGCCCTACGCCTAGGCCGCTCCCGGCTTGTACTTAGGGCTGGAGCGCCCGCCATCGGGTGCTGGAACCCCGGGTTCAACCCTGGGTTCGCAAAG
>JAENVV010000338.1 GCA_016650365.1 Acidimicrobiia bacterium | reverse complement strand
GGTCTCATCACCGGCGCAATGTTCCTCCTCACCGGATCAGTCCTCACCCGCGGCGAGACCTACGAAATGGACGAATACGGCGGTTTGGCAGCCCGCGCTCCGGCCTTGACAGGCGCCATGATCCTGGCCGCATTCGCCTCGCTGGGATTACCCGGACTTGCCGGCTTTGTGGCTGAGTTCCAAATCTTCGCCGGAACCCTCGGCGTCTACCCATGGCTGGCGGGTACAGGTCTGCTCGGAATCGTGATCACGGCGGCCCTCTTCCTGCGAATGGTGCAGAAAGTGTTCCTGGGGCCTCTGCCCGAGAGGTGGTCGGAATGGAGCGATCTTGGTGCCTGGGAACTAGCAGCCATTGTGCCGATGCTGGTCCTGGTGGTCGTCATAGGCATTGCTCCGGCCTGGCTGGTCAATGTGGTCGATTCCGCAACACGCGCCATGACAGGGGGCTGACGTGCAGGACATGGGTGCGCAGATGGTCGGTTTTGTTGGCGACATCCTGCCCGAGCTGACCCTGGCAGCCGGATCCATCATTGTTTTGCTCGTCGCGCTGTTCACTCCCCGACGGACGCAACCGTGGATCGCGCTGGTCGCTACCGCTGTTCTGGTTGCCGCAGCGTTCTTTGCGGGCCTCGATATTGTCGACCCCCCCGGATTGACCTTCTTCGACTCGCTCGCCGCCGACAGCGTAGGAAGGTGGGCAACGCTTCTGCTGGCAGTAGTCGGGGTGCTGGTCGTGGCGTTATCGGTCGAGTGGTTTCGCTCGGATGACCGGCAGGGTGAGTACTACGTCATGGTGATCTTCGGAACCCTCGGGGCCGTGCTCTTGGCCGGGGCAACCGACCTCATGGAACTGGTTCTGGCCATGATGCTGTCGTCCGTCGCTGGATATACGCTGGCAGCATTCCATCGCCGGTCTCGGGCCTCGGCTGAGGCAGGCATGAAGTACTTCCTGCTTGGCGCCCTCGCCAACGGTGCGTTGGTCTACGGCGTCGCCCTCCTCTTCGGATTATCGGGTGCCACAACCTTCGCCGATGTTGGTCCGGGTCTGGTCGACGCCGATCCGCTCGCTCTGGTAGTCGGGTTTGGTCTGGTGACTATCGGGGTGGCTTTCAAGATGGGCGTAGCACCGGTTCATCCATGGGTGCCCGATGTCGCCGAAGGGGCCCCCGCCCCGGCTGCGACTTTCCTCATGATCGTCGGGAAAATAGGCGCGTTGGTGTTCCTGGCACGTCTCGTTCTCATACTTCCCGATACCCAGTTGGGTTGGAGACCCCTGGTGGCACTCTTGGCGGCCGTCACCATGACTGTTGGCAACCTGGTTGCCTTACGGCAGGATGATGTCAGGCGCCTGCTCGGCTGGTCGGCCGTTTCGCAGGCCGGTTATGGGCTGATGGCGGTTGTGGCGCTTGGTCGCAGTGATCTCGCTCTCCCTTCTCTCCTCATGTTCCTGGTTGCCTACGCCTTTGGAACGGTCGCAGTGTTCGGCGTGGTCGTTCAGCTGAAAGGTCTCACAGATCGCCATTCCTATCGAGGTCTCAGCAGCCCCCATCCGTGGCTCATGGGGGCCATGTTGATCGGATTCCTGTCCTTTGTTGGTATTCCACCGCTCGGAGGTTTTGCCGCCAAGCTTCTCCTGATGGGAGCCGTAATTGACGCGGGATACACATGGTTGGCTGTGCTCACCGTCGTCAACTCGGCGATTTCGCTCGTCTATTACCTGCGAGTGCTTGGGCCCGCTTACCTTGGTGAGTCGACCGGTAAACGACCGACTATGGGTCGGCTGTCTGGCGTGTCGATTGGGGTGGCGACCGTCGCCGTAATCTCGGTCGGTGTTGCTGCTCAGCCGCTGCTGCGCGCCTGGGAAGCCGTACAGCTATTGACCGGGTAATACCGCTCGGCGGTTGGGAGCAGCCGCCGTCCGGTTCACGTCGGCGACGTTGCGATTGGATCGGCGGCCAACGGTTGGCTGCACAGCGATGATGTCGGCATCCGTGAAGGTCCGATTACCCCCAGAGTCCTGCACGTGTGGTACCAAATTCCGTGTGCACGAAGTACCCATTCACAGCTAGATACGCCTCCCCCAATTCAAGTGCGACTTCAGGTTTCCATGCGCTTGCCTCGGACTGGGCGTGAGAGGAGATGGGGGGGAGGCGTCTCATCAAGACCCCTCGGCGGATCTCGCAGATATCTTTGGTTTGGCTGTCCGGGGAGTGATCCTTCCTCGGGTCCGGGGATAGCGGACTGGACTGTGTTGGTAGCACGTGTCGTTGCGGTTGTAACGGCTAAGCCTGGTTGCACAGTCCGACACCGCGCAGACGCGGCTTGCGGCGAACAGCGGCGGAGTTCGACCTGATTGGCTCCCCGTTCCTCTAACTATGGCTGTTTCGTTCATCAATGAAAGCTCTCTTAGGCTTTGGGTCCGGTTCTCTCGAACCATCGTAATCCTTCCGCTCGACTGGAAGGTCAAGGGTTCGGTAAGCCGGCACCGGCAGCACCCACAAGTGAGGGGTCTTAGGTGCATCAAAGGCTTGACATTCCATTCGAATGGAAGGTGTATGGTCGAAATGTCGGACAGCCCTCGTTAGATCGGACGTACGATTATGCAAACAACAGGCCAGGACTTCGATGGGAAACGTCAGTCGGCCGTTCCGGGTCCAATCGTCCAGGTCACTCGGCTGGCAATTGACGGAATGACGTGCGAGTCGTGTAGCGAACGGGTCGAACAGGCTCTTAGCTCGGTTCCGGGAGTCCGCCACGCCCGAGTCGACCTTTTGGCAGGGCAGGCCACATTGCAGGTGGAGGCCGTCCCTTCGGATACGTTGATTGCCGCCGTCGCCAATGAGGGCTATTCGGCTCGAATCTTGACGGGCCTCGAATCGCCTCGTCCGGAGAACCAGCGGCCGGCGCGGCGATGTTGCGAGAACGGGTGAGGCGCATGTGGCCCAGGAAAGCTGGCCACTCAGCTAGTGGCTGGGAGATGGTTTTCGCCTGGTGTCCACCGGAGGGTTCGCCGCTCCTCGGTGCGTCGGAGAAGAGGCATGGGGGCCGCAACGATGACCCGAATGGTTTTCCTTCACCCAGAGTCAGGGGTCCGAAGGAGAACAAAGCTGCGAATTCAACGTTTCCGACTTAACCAGGCGCGAAAAGTCAAACTGACTAGGAGAAGGCTACCGATGAGTAGTGCCACTCGGAATGAGTTCAATCCGATTGGTTGGGGAGACCCGGCGACCTCGACAGCCACGACATAGAGGCCGAACGCGACCAGGAACAGGGCGATGGCTAACACTGCGGTGAGGCGGTTGATCGCCTTGGTCAGCCGACTTGCCACAAGATCGAGCCCCTCGTGTCGCGTCGCAAATTCAAGATCGCCAGTCTCAACACGCTGCAACAAACGGTCCGCTCGGTGGGGGAGGCCTTCGAAGAATCGGGCCATCTCAAGTGCTTCGCGGCCGATCCGAGCACCGACCTGTTTCGGTGCCGTCTTCTCCTTCAGGAGCGCCGAGACTTCGGGCGCGAGCGCTGCGAAAAAGATGAAACTGGGGTCGACGAGAACGGCCGCGCTCTCGAGCATTGCTAGAACCTTGAGGAGGAGTGCCAACTGGGGCGGAAACTGCAGTTGGTGCCGGTTGGCGATCTGCATCAGGTCGCCAACAATGTCTCCAGCCGCCAGGTCCTCTAGTGACTTGTCACCGATCTTGAAGAAGAGGTGGTCGAACTCTCGCGCCACGCCAGCGCGATGGGACTCCGGTTCGGTGACCCCCAAGGCCCACAACGCATCCAGCATGCGTTCGCTGTCCTGCTGGGTGATAGCACTTACCAGGTGCAAAAAGTCCTCGCGTTGGCGCTCGGACAGAACTCCGATCATTCCAAAGTCGATGAGTCCGAGTCTGAGGTCGGCCGTAACGATGAAGTTGCCGGGATGCGGGTCGGCGTGAAAGAACCCTTCTGAAAAGATCTCCACGAATGCGGTGTGGAGTGCCACCGTGGCGAGCCGTCGACGGTCGTCGGTTGTAAGCCGAGCGGCGAGTCGTTCGTCGCCGAAATCGAGCCCGCGTACCTCCTCCATGACGAGAACCCGCGGGGAGCAGTAATCCCAGTAGATGCTGGGAATCAGAACGGCGTCATCCCTGCGATGGATGTGTTTGATTCGGCTGGCATTCTCGGCTTCATTCAGGTAATCGAGTTCGGTCGTCAAGGTGAAGCCGAACTCGTCGAGGAAACCGCTCATGTCGTAGGCGTTTGGTTGGGGTGAGGTGTGGTCGCGCACAACCCAGCGGCGGAGAATGTCGAGATCCAGTTCGATTGTCGAGCGTACCCCGGGTTTTTGCACTTTGATCACGACGGATTCGCCAGAAGGTAGCGTCGCCCGGTGGACCTGACCGATCGACCCTGATCCGATCGGCTCCTCATCAATGTGGGTGAAGAGTTCGTCAAGTGGCGCACCGAGTTCAGACTCTATGACGCCAGCTATGTCGGTAAACGGCAGCGCAGGGACCGAACTTTGGAGTCTTGCCAGTTCGGATGCGTAGGTCGGGCCGACCAGGTCTCCGCGAGTGCTGAGGATCTGGGCAAGCTTGATAAAGGTGGGCCCCAGGTCCTCGAAGGCCATTCTTAGGTGCTCGGGTCCCGAGTATGAAGTGTCTCGGCGAGGGTGACCGAGTAATCCCCATTGGAATGGAAGTATCCAGCCCATCGCGGTGCCCGACAGGGTCAAGCCGAGACCGTGCCTGGCGAGGGCGCTGACGATCTGGCGTTCCCGCCGGTGCCGCTGACGTTGGCTCCAGTGTTGATGTCGACGCTGCCACCGGCCGGTCAAAGCGTTCATCGGTTTCCCAAGTTCGACCGGTGTGCCAGCTTTGGCCACCGCTCTTTAACGCTTCGTTTTCGCCTTTTCCCGTTGCTGTGGCCAGGCGATGACTCGCGATTATCCATGACTCTCACGGGTGAGCGTGGCTATGAGGAGCCGAATGGACATGATTGGCCGTGCGAGGGCGTCTCACGAGGGCATCCTCGCCGATGGTTTGGCAACGGTTGGGGTCGGTGCAATCGGCCGGATTGAGCTTCTTGGCACGTTTCGTCATGACGGTTAGCTGGTCGCGGGTCCGCTGAAGATCAGAAATGTGGGCCTCAAGATCCTTAAGGTGACGTTCGAGCAGGTCAACTACGTGGTCGCACGTCGTTTGGCCCCGGTCTCGGAGATCGACGATCGAGCCGATCTCAGTCAGGGTTAGACCGCTCGCCTGGGCGTCACGAATGAACCGTAAGCGGGCGATGGCGTCATCGTCATATTCGCGATATCCATTTTCGCTGCGTTCGGGCTCTGGAAGGAGCCCGATGTCCTCGTAGTAGCGGATGGTCTTGGTGGGTACTGCCGCCCTCTGTGATAATTCGCCGATTCGCATGTGGTCATCATAGTCACTTGACATTCCAGTCGGGTAGAAGGTGTACGGTCGGAGGAGGATCAAGAGAGTGTGACGCTATGCCAACGGATACTGACAGCCAGATAGAGCAACTTGGGGTGATTCGCAGCTATGACCCGATGGCATGGCTGTACGACTTTTATGATGCCCCGATGGAGCTATTGGGCCCTCGGAGGCGCCGTCGATCAGTGATTCCTCAGGCCTACGGCGAGACGCTTGAGATTGGGGTCGGAACTGGCAAGGACCTCGCCCATTATCGCCCCGACGTTGAGCTAAGCGCTGTGGATGGTTCGGCCCCGATGTTGAGGCGGCCGGAACGCCGAGCTGCTCAACTCGGACGCCAAGTGAAGTTGGACCTCGTTTCTGTCACTGCCATGCCGTCTCCCGACGATGCATTTGATACGACTGTCGCGACTTCGGTGGTCTGTTCCATCGCAGCGCCCGTCGACGGGCTTCGTGAACTAGGCCGTGTGACGAAACCCCACGGTCAGATCTTGC
>JAENVV010000337.1 GCA_016650365.1 Acidimicrobiia bacterium | reverse complement strand
TCCGAAGAAGTCACCACTGGTTGCCAGCCCGTTCGACTCCCGGATCGCATCCACGATGATCGGCGACAAGACCGTCAAACCCGCAACCAGCACAATGCCAATCAACCCAACGACGAACATAATGTCGAACGCAATCTTCGAAAGGCGAATCACCTTCATATTCATGTCCCTTACTCCTGTCTGTTTATCGGATATTGTTTATTGTTTTACAATAAATTATTATTGATAAACAGTCAAGTTCAGTTCATCAGGTTTCGACAAAGAATCGGCGGACGGCTGGTGACGCTACGATCGCTCGTCGATGTGGACGGTGATACAGAATGACCGATGATGAGTTCGACCGGGCAGTCGGCGACGCCCTTGGGAGCCTCCCCGAATGGGTCAACGAGACGATCGACAACCTCATCTTTGTCATCGCCGATCGCCCGACACCGGACCAGGATCCTCATGGTGACGGATTACTCGGCCTGTACGAGGGGGTTTCGCTGCTCGATAGGGGGAACGACTACTCGGCAGTCCTGCCGGACACCATCACCATCTTCAAAGAACCACACGTTGCGCTGGGACTCGATCCCGAAGGATTACGTCGCGAAATCAGAGTCACGGTCCTGCACGAGATCGCCCATCACCTTGGCATGGACGAACGTCGCCTTCACGAACTCGGTTGGGACTAGGAGCGACGCGTTTCGACCCAGGTTTTGCCCGCTTCGACATCAGGTTCGCGCGGTAGGCCGAGGGCTTGTTCGGCGACAATGTTGCGTTGAATGGCGAACGTGCCTCCGCCCAGCGTCAACGCAGGCTGGAACACGAACCCGTAATGCCAGATCGGATCAACGTCGGGGAACTGACTCGCCTCCCCACGCGGGAAGTTGATCTCGGTCAGGCCGTCCTGTTGGAGTTCGGGGACCGGTCCCGCCGGGCCGGAGCCTTCCAAAAGTCCGGCGGTACCGGCGAAGTCTTTGGCGAACTCCATGACGTGCTGGCCGTGTTCGTCGGACAAGATCTTCTGGACCGATGCCTCAGATCCCGGGGTCTTGCCCTGCAACCTGGCACTCAACATGCGCAGTTGTAACAACCGAAGCACCTCGGATTCGCAAAAGATCCGGGCAAGGCGATCCCGAACCATCGGATCGGGGGCGCCGCCGGCCCGTCTGACAAGGTCGACGAGAGTCCGGGCGGTCGGCCCGATCCCCCACAATGACCCTCCCGACGACAGCGAGGCCCGCTCGTTCGCCAACGTGGCAACTGCCAATCGCCAACCGTCGCCCTCCTCCCCCACTCGATTGGCGGCCGGGATGCGCACGTCATCGAAGAACACTTGATTGAACGAGTGAGCGGTCGACATGTCGATGATTGGCTGCATGGTGAGACCGGGAGCGTCCATCGGCATGATGAAGTACGAGATACCTTTGTGTTTCGGTACGTCGGCGTCGGTTCGGGCCAGCAAGATGCCGTACTTCGACTTGTGGGCGAAACTCGACCAGGTTTTCGATCCGGTTATGACGTACTCATCCCCGTCGCGCACCGCCCTGGTCGACAGGCTCGCCAGGTCGCTGCCCGAATCCGGTTCGCTGAAAAGCTGGCACCAGTACTCCTCACCACTGAAAATCCCCGGGAGATAGCGGGCCCGCTGCTCGTCGGTTCCCGCCAGGAGGATCACCGGGGCTGCCCAACCGATCCCGATGGCGTTGTCGGGACGCTTGATGCCGGCTCGATTGAACTCTTCGTCGATGATGACCTGGTGCATCGGGTCGGCGGCGACGCCCCACGGGGTCGGCCAATGAGGAACAACGTAGCCGGCTTCATACATCTCACGACCACTCGGGTGGGGGTGGTCGGTCAACCACGCTTTCACCGCAACCCGGCGTGGGTCATCTGCGGTCGGCATGTCGAAATCCATACGCCCAAGTTAGCGATTCACGGCCAATCGGATCGCCCACATTTGTGGAACGAGTGTGCATCCAGCCTCGACATATCGGTCTGGATGCACACTCGTTGCGGGAACAGGCTGGCCGCTACGATTCGTGTCAGGCCCTCGAGGGACGGGCCACCAGACAGGAGACGCCAGGAACAACTCATCTCGATGATCACCGAAAAGACCGGCTTGCCCACCGACAAGGCAGAAGAAGTTGTCGGTATGGTCATCGGTTTCGTCAAAGACAAGCTCCCAGGACCGATCGCCTCACAACTCGACGGTCTCCTGAACGGCGGTGCCGGCACCGGTGAAGGCGGCGGCCTGATGGACAACGTCAAAAGGCCTGGGCGGCCTGCTCGGCGGCTAAAAGATCGCAGGTCTCGTGAAACGGCCCTCGCCACGGCGGGGGCCGTACTTTTGGACCTTGACACCTTCCCGCGAAGAAAGTCGAATTTGACTACGGTTAGCCGCCGGAGGTTCCTCTTGGCAAACCGTTCAATCGCATGGCCAGGCACCGTTGTCTGGGTCCTGCACATGGCGTTGGCTCCGGCCTTCGTCTCTGTGTTACTCGCCGCCCCGGCGGTCGACGCCAAATGGCAACACAACCCAACCCATTTCTGGTTAGTCGCCATCGTGGCTTTCGCCAACCTCATGCTCGCCACCCGCATCGGACGAGAAGCTCAAGCTCGCAACGACGCCCGACTATTCCTCATGTCCTTGTCGTATTCGGTGAGCGCGGCGTTCTTTGGGGTCCATGCGTTGGCTACTCCCAAGCTGCTCGCAGGGGGCGCGAACCTCGGATTTTCGCTCGCTATGCCCGCCGGCTTGTTCGTGGCAGCCATCCTCGCCGCTTTGTCTTCCCTCGAGTGGTCGGAGTCACGCTCGGTGTCGATCGTCCGCTCCCGAACACAGCTGTCAATCGGGGTCCTGGCGATTGCGGCAGCGTGGCTGTATCTGAGCGTGAACGATATCGCTCCACTCGGAGTGTCGCTCGAAGAATCGGGGCTTTCTGACTTCTTCTTGCCTCTCGAAGTCGTCGGTGTGGCACTGTTCCTGGTGGCGGCCTTCCGCTACTACCTCGTCTACCGATCCCGGCCCTCACCGGTAGCAATGGCTTTGGTTACCTCACTGGTGTTGCTGGCTGAGGTAGTGGTTCTCGTCGGCCTCGCTCGGCCATGGCAGCTCTCGTGGTGGACGTGGCATGTCGTCATCCTCGTCAGTTATGGATATGTCGCATACGCTTCGTATGTCCAGTTCCGGCGAGAGGGTCGTCCCGGAGCCTTGTTCTCGTCGGTGGCGCTCGCCAGCACCGTCGAAGAAATCAAATCTGAATTCCGCAGCGCCCTTGAACAGTTGGTCTCGGCTATTGCAACGACTGCGTCTTCGGCCGATGCCCAACTCGCCGCCCGAGGCCTGGGCGAGCAGTTCGGCCTTTCGACCGGTCAAACCGACATTCTCGAAGACGCCGCCGC
>JAENVV010000336.1 GCA_016650365.1 Acidimicrobiia bacterium | reverse complement strand
TCGCTGGCGGCGGCGTTGTCTGCCGCTTGTTGGGGATTGCGGGCGCCCGGAATGACGACCGAAACCTCTTCGTGCATCAGGATCCAGCGTAACGCCCACTGCGCCATGCTGGCCCCTTCGGGTACCAGCGGTCGAAGCGCTTCAACGGCTTTGAGGCCGGTTTCGAACGGAACACCCGCGAAGGTTTCCCCTATGTCGAAGGCCTGTCCGTCCCGGTTGTAGTTGCGATGGTCGTCGGACCCGAACGTCGTTTCGGCCGTCATCTTGCCCGCCAACAGGCCCGACGCGAGTGGCACCCTGGCGATGATCGCCACATTCTTTCTCGCCGCGTGGCCGAGCAGCTCCCTGGCCGGTCGTTGACGAAAGGCATTGAAGATGACCTGGATGCTGGTCAAGCTTGGCCAAGTCAGGGCGAGCTCAGCCTCGCTGATCTTCTCGACGGACACGCCCCAGTACTGGATCTTGCCGGCAGCCACCATGGCGTCCATGATTTCGAACTGCTCAGTCCCTTCGTATACGTCAGAGGGAGGGCAGTGCAGCTGAACGAGATCGAGCGTGTCGACACCGAGGTTCTGGCGAGATCGATCGACAAAGGCGTTCAAATTGGTTTCGTTATATTCGGCCGATGTGTGCGGATTGCATCGGCGGCCTGTCTTGGTGATGATGTGGAACGGCTCGGATCGCTCACTGCGAAACTTGGCTAGTCGCCGCTCGCTTAGTCCGTCGCCGTATACATCGGCGGTATCGAAAAGCGTGACCCCTGCGTCGAGAGCTGCGTGCAATGTCGAGGAAGCGTCCTTCTCGGAAACCTCACCCCACTCGGCCCCGATCTGCCAGGCCCCGAACCCAACCTCGCCAACTGTCCAACCGGTTTTGCCAAAGGTTCGTGTTTTCATGAGACGAGGATAGTGGGGGGTGGGGTTCGCGGTGGCGACTCGCACCGGGATCTGTGCCTGATCAGTCCCGGTTTCTCGCCGTGCCCTTGAGCAAGACCTTGAGGCGAGCGTAATCGGTGTTGATTGATTGTTAAGGGGACCTTGGACGGTGATGGCTGGGAGATCGTATCGGATCGGTCACAATGACGGCTTTGACCCTTGGTGGCTTCGCGGCGATACTCCCATGGGCAAGAACGCGAGGAGAACGAACGATGGCCACCATGTACTACGAGAGTGACACAGATCCCTCGATCATTTCGGCGAAGACCGTTGCGATCATTGGGTTTGGCAGCCAGGGCCATGCACATGCCCGCAATCTGCACGAGTCCGGCGTCCACGTTGTTGTGGGGCTGCGAGAAGGTTCGAAGAGTCGGGTCGAGGCTGAAGAAGCCGGTTTGACCGTCGTTACCCCGGTGGAAGCGGCCAAGGCTGCCAACGTCATCATGATGCTCGTTCCCGACCAGCACATGGCTGATCTCTACAAATCCGAGATCGAACCCAACCTGTCGGCGGGCGATGCGCTGTTCTTTGCCCACGGGTTCAACGTTCACTTTGGTGAGATCGCCCCTCCAGAGTTCGTCGACGTAGTGATGGTCGCCCCGAAAGGGCCTGGACATCTGGTGCGGCGAACGTACACGGAAGGGTCCGGGGTCCCTTGCCTTATCGCCGTTCATCAGGATGCCACCGGCAACGCTCACGCTCTCGGCCTGTCCTATGCCTGGGGTATCGGGGGAGCCCGCGCCGGGATTCTTGAGACGACCTTCAAGGAAGAGACCGAGACCGACCTGTTCGGCGAGCAGGTCATTTTGTGCGGTGGCGTTTCGGAGATGATCAAGGCTGCGTTTACGACGATGGTCGAAGCCGGCTATCAACCGGAGTCTGCTTATTTTGAGACGCTCCACGAACTCAAGCTCATCGTTGATCTTCTGTATGAAGGTGGCCTGTCGTGGATGCGTTACTCGATCTCCGACACCGCTGAGTACGGTGATTACACCCGGGGCCCGCGGATCGTAACTCCTGAGACCAAGGAAGCGATGAAGACGATCCTTGGTGAGATCCAGAACGGGGAATTCGCCAGAGAGTTCATTGCCGAAACCCGCGGGGGCGGCGAAGGTCTCGTCGCGATGCGCCGCTCCGAGCAGGACCAGGAGATCGAGCGGGTCGGAGCCAAGCTTCGGTCGATGATGCCGTTCCTCACTCCGAAGGCTCCTCCTGCGGATTAGAACGGGCCGGACCCCCGCCATGAATATCGGGATTCTTTCTCGTAATGCCTCCTTGTACTCGACGGCTCGCCTTGTTCAGGCCGGGCGGCGCCGCAATCACAACGTAACGGTTGTCGACTACCTGCGGGCCTACATGGAGATCACGTCCACCCGGCCCGAGGTCATCCTGGGGGGTAGTCGGCTCATGTACGACGCAGTTATCCCGAGGGTTGGTGCCAGCCATACGTTTTATGGCACTTCGGTGGTCCGTCAGTTTGAGATGATGGGGACGTCCACGGCCAATGGTTCGGTGGCGATCGAGCAATCGCGCGACAAGCTGCACTCAATGCAATTGCTCGCTCACGCTGGTATCCCGATGCCGGTTACCGGATTCGCTCACAACATTCAGGACATCGATTTGCTGCTTGAGGCGGTCGGTGGACCACCGGTTGTGATCAAGTTGTTGGAGGGTACCCAGGGTCTGGGCGTGGTGCTCGCCGAAACCAGAAAAGCCGCCGAGTCGGTGATCGGTGCCTTCCGTCAGCTGGATGCCAATATCCTCGTCCAGGAATACATCGAAGAGTCCGATGGGGCCGACACCAGGGTTATCGTGGTTGGTGGCGAAGCGGTGGCCGCCATGCGGCGGATCGCCCCGATCGGTGAGTTCCGTTCGAATCTCCACCGGGGAGCCACTGCCGTTCCCGTCGAGCTCACCGAAGAAGAGCGAATCCTGGCGGTCAGCGCCACCCGGGTGATGGGACTCGGCGTGGCGGGCGTCGATCTACTCCAGGCTGATCGCGGTCCCGTGGTTTTGGAAGTCAATTCTTCGCCGGGACTCGAGGGTATTGAAACCACTACCGGGGTCGACGTTGCTGACCGGATTATCGAGTGGCTTGAAGTGGTGGCGGGGGTCGGGAATGGCTCGTAGACCGCCTCGACCGCGGTTCGAAATCGCCGGGGTCAAGATCCCTTCCGGGTATCGAAAGACTCTGGAGATTCCGCTGATGAAGCTGCCGACCGGGTCATCGTTGTCGCTTCCGATGACGGTACTCAACGGGGTTGATGAAGGCCCGGTGGTCTTCCTGTCGGCTGCCATTCACGGAGACGAGCTAAACGGCGTCGAGATCATCCATCAGCTTCTTGGGTCGATATCGCCCAGAGCGCTGAAGGGAACCATCATCGCGGTGCCCGTGGTCAACGTGCTCGGCTTCGTCAACGAGTCCCGCTACCTTCCGGACGGCCGTGATCTCAACCGTCACTTCCCGGGTTCGGCCCGCGGGTCACTGGCCTCTCGTATTGCCGACCTGTTCATGAAGAACGTTGCGATCCATTGCGAACTCGGAATTGACTATCACACGGGGACCGGTCATCGAGGCAACGTTCCTCAGATTCGCGGAAATATGGACGACCCCGAGGTCTATTCGCTGACAGAGGTTTTTGCTCCCCCAGTGGCTCTTCACGCCAGGCTTCGCGATGGGTCGCTGAGAGGCGCGGCGTCCGATGATAATCGGAAGATCTTGTTGTTTGAGGGCGGTCAGGCGCACCGGTTCCAGCACAATGTCATCCAGGAGGGCGTCGATGGAACCCTTCGACTTCTTGCCCACAAAGGCATGATTTCTGAGGCGCCTCTCCCATCGCATACGACCTTCTGGTCGCGGTCTGCCAGATGGGTGCGTGCTCGCCGTTCGGGAGTTCTGCGTCTTGAAGCGGCGTTGGGTGACACGGTCCAAAAAGGTGACGTCATCGGTCGAATCGGTTCGACTTCTCCGGGGAAGTCGCTCCGGGTTCTGTCTCCGGTCAGCGGCGTGATCATCGGTATCATTTCTAACCCCATCATCAACCAGGGTGGACCAATTGCCAACATCGCCGAAGAAGACCCAAAAGGAGCCGTCAAGTGAGTAGTTCTGACTGGTCCCCGAAGAGCACGACCACTCGTCTGACCCCCGCCGAAGTCGGGCCAGGTCAGCCGAGAGGCTGGGAACCGGCCACCGCCGCCGACTTGGGGCGTTTCAAGACAGGCACCCATGCTGCTGCATATCGCTTTCTGGGCGCCCACCGAACCAATATCGCCGGCACTCCGGCTGTGGCCTTCGCCGTATGGGCCCCGGCCGCAACCCGGGTGACCGTGTTGGGAGACATGACAGGATGGAATGAAATCCCATTGCTACCGCGCGACGGAATCTGGGAAGCCACGGTTACGGGCGGAACTATCGGTGACAGCTACCACTTCAAGATCTACTCGGCGAACGGAGTTGTCGATAAGTCCGATCCATTTGGTAGCTGGTGGGAGGTAGCGCCGGATCGGAACACCCGGCTGTGGTGGGACGACTTCGGCTGGACCGACGGTGACTGGATGAGCCGGCGCGGGGCGTCGCACGAGGGTCCGGTATCGATTTACGAAATGCACATCGGGTCGTGGCGCACCGACGACGGTGATCTGCTCGGATATCGGGGTCTTGCTGAACCACTCATTGAGCACATCCTTCGCATCGGGTTCACCCATGTCGAGTTCCTCCCACCGAATGAGCATCCGTTCGGTGGTTCGTGGGGATACCAGCCGATCGGTTGGTTTGCTCCGGCTTCCCGGTGGGGCACTCCGGAAGATTTTAAATACCTGATCGATCGGCTGCACGGGGCCGGGATCGGGGTGATCGTCGACTGGGTCCCTGCCCACTTTGCCGTCGATTCCCACGGGTTGGTCTCGTTCGATGGTGGCCCGCTGTACGAGTACGCCGATCCGCGCAAGGCCAAGCATCCGGATTGGGGCACGTACGTCTTTGATCTCGGTCGCCCCGAAGTCCGAAGTTTTCTGCTTTCGAGCGCTGCGGCGTGGTGCGAGAGGTTTCACGTCGATGGGCTGCGAGTGGATGCCGTGGCATCGATGTTGTATCTCGACTATTCACGCCAGGCCGGGGAGTGGGTACCGAACCGATTCGGGGGACGCGAGAACCTGGACGCCATTGACTTCTTGCGCCAGTTCAACGACACGATTCATGCAGAGTTTCCCGGGGTGGCCACCTTTGCGGAAGAGTCGACCGCCTGGCCGATGGTGTCGTCTCCGACATACGTCGGCGGGCTTGGCTTCGACTACAAGTGGGATATGGGATGGATGCACGACACCCTTCAGTATCTCGGTCGGGATCCCATCTACCGCTCGCATCATCATGGGGAGATCACATTCCGGGCGGTCTACGCGTTTTCGGAGAACTACACGCTGCCATTGAGCCACGATGAAGTGGTTCACGAAAAAGGCTCGTTGTTCACAAGGATGCCGGGCGATGACTGGCAGAAATTCGCCAACTTGCGCCTGTTGTTCGCCGAACAATTCACTCAGCCCGGCAAGAAATTGCTATTCATGGGCGGCGAGTTCGGACAAGTTTCCGAATGGAACGATGCCGGTCAACTCGACTGGGCGGCGCTGGAGGATCCGGCCCACGCCGGGATCCTCGCGTTGGTGTCGGACCTGGCGGGCCTGTATCGGTCCGTTCCGGCGATGCATCGGGGTGATCATGAACCTGGCTCCTTTGCCTGGCTCATGGCTGACGACTCTGATCGGTCCGTGTTGGCATGGTCGCGGTCCGATGGAGAGGACGTGGTTGTTGCTGTCTTCAATTTCACGCCGGAAGTTCAGCGCGAATACCGGTTGCCGGTTCCGGTCGATGGGCCCTGGCAGGAATTGATCACCACAGACAACGGCAAGTACGGCGGTTCGGGCGTTATGCAATCTGGCCCCCTTGTGGCGACGGAGGGGACATTGGCGTTGACCTTGCCGCCCCTTGCCGCGTTGATTCTCGCCCCGCAATGATTGGCATTCCCGACCGGCTCTGATCCGGATATCCGCCAGCTGGCCCACAATCAAGGCAAGGTCGGGGGCGGGTTGAGCCGGAGGGGGGATCGTAGACTCATGGTCTTGGCTCGACGGCACGGGTATGTATCGGAGAAAGGGGGTGACCATGAGAGACCAATTGGTAGACCTCATTGTCGAGAATGGGCCGATTCCATTCGAAGAGTTTCAGGAGCGTGCTCTGTATGGGGCGGGCGGGTTTTTCGTCGGCGATGCTCTCAGGTCCGTCAAGGCGGGTGACTTCCTGACCAGTCCGGAAGTCTCGCCCCTCTTTGGGGCGACCTTGGCGGCGTTTGTGACCGCTGAAGCAGGGCGCCTGGGTGTCATGCCCCGGGTGGTGGAAGTTGGGGCAGGATCAGGCTCTCTGTTGAAGGCTCTGCTGGAGATCGTCGACGCGGAGGCCTGGGCGGTTGAGGTTTCCATGGCTGCCCAGATTGCTACCAGCTACGTGGTCGGCGCCGAGCGGGTGGTCGCTTCGCTTGATGACGTACCATTCGACGAACCCGTCGTCGTCATCGCCAACGAACTTCTAGACAATTTCCCGGTCGCCATCGCGGTTCGCACTGATTCGGGATGGGAGGAGCGATGGATTGGCGTGGATGGCGCGGACTTGTGTCTGGTCGCCGCCCCGCTTCGTGACGAGGTGGCCGATTGGGTGGAACGGTTCGGGGGCGATGTGCCGGTCGGAGGACTGGTCGAAGCGCATGTTCTTGGGGACGCCTGGTTCCGCGACCTGCTTGGCCGCATCGAAACGGGGACGGTCTGCATCATCGACTACGGCGACACGGCAGAAGCGCTTGTACCGAGACGCAGCTTCGGGACACTGCGGACCTATCGATCCCATCATCTCGGTCCTGATCCGCTGGCGTTTCCCGGTGAAACCGATATCACCGCCGATGTGAACTTCTCGTCCTTGCTGGCGATTTGCGCCGAGCTTGGTTGGGAAGCAACCCTCCAGAGGCAGGAAGACTTTTTGACCGAGTATGGATTGCGGGCGCAACTCTCCGAGCTTCGTCGACAGGAACTGGCTCTCGCCGGGGACGGCGACCCGATGGAACGTTTGGTGGTCCGGAGTCGTAAGAACGAAGCCGAAACGTTGCTTCATTCGAGAGGTCTCGGCGACTTCCGGGTCCTCGTCGGCCGCCACTGACCCCCGCCAAGCCCGCCATTCTGGGGGCTGGAGCACCCGATATCGGGCGCTGGAACCCAGGGTTGAACCCTGGGTTGATCTGGGGGCTGGAGCACCCGTAATCGGGTGCTGGAACCCTGGGTTGGTTTCCGGGGGGATCCCCCAGGCGATTCGCTAGGTCGCTGGTGGCTCGGCCGGTAACCTGCCCACCAGGCCTACGAGCGTAGGTGACGGAAGGGTTTCACCATGACGGTCAGCCAAAAACATCGCACGGGGCAGTTCATATGAGCATCCTGACCCGACCTCGCGAGATCGCCCGCCAAACCCCGGACGATCGGTTGCGAAGCATCGATATGGTGCGGTCGGTGTCGATGCTCGTCGTGGTCTTCGGCCACTGGTTGATGGCCCTCGTATGGATCAACACGCTCGGCGAAGCCCAATTCGGAGATGCGTTGACGGAGAGTCGGGTACTCCAATACGTCACCTGGATTCTGCAGGTGATGCCGCTGTTCTTTCTGGCGGGCGGCTTCTCGAACGGCCGGTCAATCGTGGCGGCTCGGAACGCCGGAACGCCCCGACGCGAGTGGCTCGCATCTCGTGCTCAGCGGCTGATAACCCCGACCCTGCCCGTCATCGCGGTGTGGAGCCTCGGGGTCTTTGCGCTCGGAAGATTCATCGATCCAGGGTTGCTGCGAGTAGGCACGATTGCTGCCACGATCCCGATGTGGTTCCTGGCCGTCTACCTGATGGCCGTCGTGGCAGCCCCGTTCACGTATGCCGCCTGGGAGCGCTGGGGATTCGCATCAGTGGCGTTCGGGGCGGGCATGGCGATTCTCATCGATGTGCTTCGGGTCGGTTTTGATGTTCAGTACGTCGGCTACCTCAACTTTCTGGTTGTCTGGTTGACCATCCATCAACTCGGACACGGATGGGATCGACGCCCGAAGCCCCGCACCGGATGGTTGCTCGCCGGCCTTGGTCTGTTACTACTGGTTGGTCTGACGCAGTTCGGCCCGTACTCGGTTGCGATGGTTGGTGTCGACGGTGCCAGGGAAATGAGCAACAACTCGCCGCCGACGGTTGCCCTGCTGGCGTTGGCGCTATTTCAAGCCGGATGGCTCGCTGGCATGACGCCGACGCTTGAGAAGTGGTTGAAGCGGGAAACGCCCTGGTCGGTGGTCATCCTCTCCAGCGGCTTCACGATGAGCGTGTACCTGTGGCACATGACTGCGATGGTGCTGCTGGTTCTCGTCTCCCTCTCCTTCGCACAAGGCCTCCTCCAGGCAGTTCCGCTGAGTGCGGATTGGTGGGTTACCCGGCCGATTTGGATTGCCATATTGATCATCATCACACTTCCGCTCGTGCTCATCTTCCAGCGCTTCGAGCATCGCAGCGCCAGGCGGGTGACTCGTCATCCGGTCGCGCTTGGCTTCGGGGTTGCCATCTTTGCGATGGCTTTGGCAGCGACGGTGACGCTTGGCCTGTCGAACGCCGAAGGCGAAACCCGACTCTGGATACCCCTTTCGGCGTTCGTCGGCGCCACACTGGCAGGGGTTCTGGAGATCAAGCCGAAGTCGAACGCCGGCACTTAGCGCAAGCAGGCAAACAGGTCCTCAAGTGAGTCTTCAGTGACCTCTTTGAGGCGAGCTTGAACGTACCAGCGTTCGACGCCGATGCCTTCCATCTGTCCGAGGATGTCCGCAACTTGGTCGGGCGTTCCATGCGGATACCCCCGGCGTTCGAGCAGGTCGTGCAGGTCGTCGGCGTTGTCCTTCCCCATGATTGGCACGGCCGATTCCAGGGCGGCCCGGTAGTCCGAATCAGTGAGGCCGACAATGGGCGGGCAGGCAGTACTGACAAACAGGTCGTCTCCTGATCGTCCCGATGCTTCAGCAGCTTCTCTGGCTCGTTCGATCCTGATGCGCATCTCGTCGATCGGCCCTGAGTAGACGTTGAACTCGTCGCAATACCGGCCCGCCAGTCGGGGCGTCTTGTATGGCCCAAACCCGCCAATAAGCAGTGGAACGGACGTCATTGGTTGAATATCGAACGACGACAGCTGGTAGAGCTCCCCTTCGTAGCCGGGGTTGGTCGGGTCGAAGGCCGCTTGACAGTACGCGAGGGCTTCTTCCAGGTGTCGGAACCGCTCGGCCCGTTCGGGGTAGGGAATTCCGAACGCTTCGTGCTCGGCGTCCATCCACCCGGTCCCCAGTCCCAGCTTGAATCGGCCGCCCGACATGTCGGCCAGGGTTACGGCGGTCTTCACATAGACGGACGGATGCCGGAAGGTGATGGGGGAGACCAACACGACGAGGTCGATCGTATCCGTTTCTCGGGCGAGCCCGGCGAATTGGATCAGCGCGTCGTAAACCGGACGGGCATCTTCGACGGCTGACATGAGGTAATGGTCGGGGAGCGCAATCGCAGCCAGGCCCGTAGTTTCAGACCAGTTGGCCGCCAGGAGCACGGCCTCGTAGTTCCCGGATGTTTGTAACGCGAGTTGCATCTGTTCTCCTCGATTTCGTGACGCGACGTTAGTTCAGGGGCCAGGCGTGGCGGGGGACTTTCCTGGCTCTCTGCATGTATCCTCCATAGTGTGAGGAAACAACCGCTTTCCGTCGGAAACAGTCAAACTTGTAAGCTATATTCGAATCCGGGCGTGTGTCCGCGCGTCCGACGCTCAGGAGGGGAAGTTGTGAGACGATTCCATGTCGCCGGGTTAGCGATCGTAATGATGTTGGCGTTGGTAGTGCCGGCAGGAGCCCAGGGGGCGTCCCTTGATAGGTCCGCGCCGGAGCGAGCAACCGGGAACGCAGTCGGAGGTCCTGTCGACCTCGACGCTCCGGTTCAACTTTTTGTCCAGCTTGATGCCCCTGCGGTCGCAGAGCTCGTTGCGTTGAAAGGGAACGCCGCTACGCCGAAGGTACAGAAGGCACATGCTGCGTCGCTGAGCAAACAACAGGCCAAGTTCATCTCCCAGCTCAGTTCGGATATTCGGGTTCTAGACCAGCTCCGAGTTGGCGCTAATGGTATTCGCGTGGACGCGACCATTCGCGATATTCCAACATTGGCCGCGATGAGTGGCGTTCGATCGGTGGCTGAGGTGACGACGCATTACGTGGACAACTCATCCAGCGTGCCGTGGATTAATGCACCAGAGGTTTGGGAAGCGTATGGCGATGGCGATGGCGTGACGATTGGTGTCATCGACACTGGAATCGACTACTACCACGCTTCCTTCGGTGGAAGCGGGAACGCGGCTGACTTTGCAGCCGACGACAGCACGATTATTGAACCCGGTAGTTTTCCAACGGTCAAAGTCGGAGGCGGATACGACTTCGTTGGGGATACCTACAACGCCGATTCCTCGGCCACGCCGATGCCCGATCCTGACCCGCTCGACTGCCAGGGCCATGGAAGTCATGTGGCAGGTTCTGCAGCGGGACTTGAAGTTCCCGGCAAGGTGGGAGCCGGGGTCGCTCCCGGAGCGACTCTCTACGCATTGCGGGTCTTCGGTTGCGAGGGTTCCACGAACGTGACCTCAGAAGCGATCGAGTGGGCAATGGACCCCAACGGTGACGGCTCGATGGACGATCACCTTGATGTCATCAACATGAGCCTCGGTTCATCATTCGGAAGTCCGGACGACCCGAGTGCTATCTCGTCGACGAATGCCGTGAACGCAGGTGTGATCGTGGTGGCATCAGCAGGGAACTCAGGTTCTGCCGCTGCATACGTCACCGGCGCTCCGGCTGTTTCTCCGGCAGCCATATCGGTCGCTGCATCTATTGACGGCGGGTACTCAGTGCTTGGCATTGTGGTGAGCATCGATGGCGTTGACAGCACACTAGAGGCAGGGATCGCCGGTTTCGGCCCTTCGCTCGCGGATGCACCAGTGACCGGTCTCGTGGCTCAGGCACTTCCCGCTAATGGATGCTCGTCCGTAACGAATAGCGCCGGAATCGCCGGCAAGATCGCCTTGATTAGCCGCGGTGACTGTGGCTTCGTAGTCAAAGTGAAAAACGCGCAAGACGCCGGTGCCCTCGGCGTCATCGTTCACAACAATGCGCCAGGTGATCCGATCGCCATGGGTGGCAGTGACGGGACGATCACGATCCCGTCGGTCTTCATAACCCAAGCTGATGGCACCACAATTCGGGCCGCATTGGACGGTGGCGCGGTCGTATCGGCCGCCCTGAACGCCGACGCCGAGCTTCCCAAGCCTGAATTAGCCGATCAATTGGCGGACTTCAGCTCACGTGGTCCCGGTCGGACCGGCATTTTCAAGCCGGATCTGGCCGCGCCTGGGTTTGGCATTGTCTCGACAGAGGTCGGAAGTGGTGACGGCGGTTCTGTGAAGAGCGGCACGTCGATGGCTTCGCCGCATGTGGCAGGCCTGGCGGCATTGTTGCGTCAGCAGCATCCCGACCTCGCAGTCGCCGGCATCAAGGCGATCCTGCAGAACTCGACCGTTCCTGCAAATGGCTATTACCCGATGACACTGCAGGGCACGGGCGTGGTCAGGGCTGATCGGGCGAGCGCTCTTGAGAGCTATGCATCGCCAGGTGGCGTGTCCTTTGGGCGCATCAATGTGGCGGAACCGACTACCAGGCAGATGACTGTCGAGGTCACCAACATGAGCAACGCACGGAAAGTGTTCGCACTTTCTCACGTTCCAAACACGCCGATCACAGGGGTGTCGATAACGACCTCAGTGAGCCGGCTGAGTGTTGGTGCCGGACAGACGAAAAAGTTCAACATCAAAGTCTCGGTGAAGCCCAGTCTCATGACGGAGGATGACGGCTTCTATTCGCAGACTGAGGTCGATGGCTGGGTGGTCCTGAACGACGGTTCTGATGCGCTCAACGTGGCCTATACCGCTGCAGTGGACCCAGCATCGGATATCGCGATCAAGACAGTCGGGAAGAAGATCAAGGTTCAGAACAATGGTCAGTCGGTTGGTTTCGTGGACGGCTTCACCCATGTTGGCGGTGAAGGTCTCGTTACGAGGGGTACGGAGTACTCGTTCGATGCCATCGGCGTGCGCGAAAACTTCTTCGGTGAAGACGTCGTACAGTTTGGCGTGGTTGGCGACGCTCCTTGGGATTCGATGTCCACGACCGAGGTTGATATTTACGTAGATGCTGATGGGGATGGGATTCCGGAGTCCGTTATCGTCGCGGCCGATCTCGGCATCCTTCAGGGCGCCGATCCAACGGGGACGCTGGTCACCGCAGTGTTCGACCTGGGAACTGGAGCGTTTCCGCTCGACTGGTACGTGATCGCGGATAACAACGATCACTCGGCGGTTCTCACGGCTACGCGTAGCTTGATTCTGCCCGACGGGGATAGCGACTTTGACTATACGGCGTTCTGGTACGACCTTACCGGGAGCGAGTTCGACGTGGCAGTAGGCTCCGTCGACCTCGATAACCTGGTGGTCCCTGATGTCGCAGAGTTCGGTCTTGCCCCGGGCGGTGCCAACTTCATGTCTGCCACCGGCTCGGGCGACATGCTGTGGATTACCTCGAATGACGTACCTGGCAAACAGGGAACCTCAATCAGCTTTCCATAGTTGGTAAACCGTCAAAGTGGAGAGGTGGGGGCTCGGAGTGTTCCGAGGCCCCACCTTGCTTTTGGATTGGATGCGCATTCTTCTGATGGGCGCGACTAGCCTCGTCCGAGGTGTTTCGGTGGTTGATCTTCGCTAGCTCGGTGCTAGGGATTCGATGTCTTGAGCGCGTCGATGCGCATCCAAGGAATTGTCGGAGATCCGACCAATTCCTCAGTGATCGGTTCCGGGCGGCCGATGGGAAGTGATGGCCTCGATCCATCTTCCCTTCTTGAATGACGACCGTTTGGCTGCTCAGGTCGCCAGGTCCCGAATGGTTGGCTATGCCCTCCTGGCGGCGATAGCGATAGGCTCGGCGCTAGTAGCTCCAACCGGACGTTCCATAGCCACGTTGGGTCTGCTTCTTATTGCCGGCTCGGTGCCCATGCGGAACAGGCGAGATCCGGTGCGTCATTTGTTCTTGGCCTTCAAGCTGGATGCGGTCGCGTTTCTCGGGATGTGGTGGTTGATGGGTCCGGTGGCGGGATTGGGCGTCGGACTCTTCTTGGTGGCGGCGCTGGCCGGAATCATTCTTCCCTCACGTGAAGCGCTTCTGATCGGCTTCTGGGTGCTGGTGTCGGAGGCTGTCGAAATTCCCCTGCACTGGATTGCCATGGACCGTGGCGGCCTGCCGCTCATCCATTCCCCGGTCAGGTGGTGGCCTCGTGCAGGCGGTCATTCACGCAGAGGACATCACCCTGGAGCATCTCGCCAACGAACGCCTTGAGAGCTTGGTGCGGTCCAAGGACGAGTTCGTGGCGGCCATCTCTCACGAGTTGCGAACGCCGTTGGCGGCGGTGGTCGGATTTGCGGCCTGCTGCATTTCCTAACGCCGGCGTGCACTACTGTTGAACAGGTGGAACCGCTAGACCTCCCTCAACCAAGTATCGAGCCGTCCGCCTTCATCGCAGCCGGTACGCACATTTACGGCGATGTCACCATCGGTGTAGACGCGGTCATCATGTTTGGAGTCGTCATCCGGGCCGAGTTCGACTCCATTCGTATCGGTGAGCGGACGAACATTCAGGACAATTCGGTACTTCATTGCGACGAAGAGATTCCCTGCATGGTTGGTGACGATGTGACGGTCGGGCATGCGGCAGTCATTCATGGCGCGACGGTCGGTGACTTTTGCCTTGTCGGGATTGGTGCCAGAGCCCTCAACCGGTCCGTGTTGGGTGAAGGAGCCTGGTTGGCGGCCGGGTCTGTTTTGCCCGAAGGAAAAGTGATCCCGGCGTGGACCCTGGCGATGGGAATCCCTGCCAAGCCCATCAGGGAACTGACCGAAGACGAGATTCTTCGTCAGGCCGAAGGCGTCATTACGTATCAGCGACTGGCCGCAACCTACCGGTCGCTTGGCCCATAGCCACTGTCTCGGTCGGGTAATTGTCGCGACGCGACAGCGCCCATGGTGTCAGCCATGAGCGCCGGGTTGTCTGGTCTGCTGTTCTAGACGACTTTGATGATTTGCTCTACTTCATCCAACGTCATCTCAACGCCCGGGTGAGATTCAGCCAGGTGAATATTGAGGTGCTCGACGAGTTCGCCTTTCGTTTCAACCGTGAAGTTTCCCGGGCAATCTGCGCCGGTGTCGGCGCAAGCTGCTGTATAAGCCATGGTGTCCTCCTCTAACTGGTCCTGGGCACAAGCATACCAATCTCAGTTCGCGGCTGACGGACCGATGTGTGGCCACGATGTCTGCTCAACCGGGCCGTCGATTTTGCTTCAGCCGTTAGGGCGCTGGTTGTTACGATGCGGATTATGGCGACGTACGTTGGCTTATTGCGGGGGATCAATGTTGGCGGGACCGGCAAGCTACCCATGGCCGATCTCAAGCAGTTACTGGCCGGCCTCGGATTCGACAACGTCACCACCTACATCCAATCGGGCAATGTGGTATTCGACGCCGATACGGGTGAATGGGCAGATTCGATCGCGGTGGCCGTTGAGCATTTCGCCGGTTTCCGACCCAAAGTGATGGTTCTCTCCGACGAAGCCTTTCGGGCCGTGGCTGACGGGAATCCGTTCCCAACCGACGAACCTAAGGCAATGCATGTCTACTTCCTCGATGGCACACCACGCTGGACTGCCAAAGCGGAGATGGAGGCGGTCAAATCGCCGGTCGAGCGGTTCTACATCACCGATGCGGCGGTCTACCTGTACACACCGGAGTTTTTGACCGGGTCATTTCTGGCGCCGAAGTTGGAGCGTCTTATTGGAGTGCCGGCGACGGCCAGAAACTGGCGAACCGTGCAAAAAATTCTCGGAATGCTCGAAGAGCGCTAGCGACGTCTCGTGTCATGCCCGAGCGGCAAAGGCACGATCCGCCTGGCTACCAGGGCGATGCCAATCCAGGCGAGCCATAGGGGAGCGGTCGCCACCATGCCAGCCTGACGGGTTATGAGTATGACGATGATGGCACCGGCCAACGTGATCCGGCGGGCCGACTGGAGCCGGCGAGCAGACAGTGGTTGCTTCGACAGATCTCCTTTGGAAATCGGTGCGTAGGGAGGCGTGAAGACGGCTGCAATAAGCCCGAGGGCGATGAGGGTGATCATCGCCAGAGACGGTACCTGTGGGTCGATGACCGGGATCAGGCCGCCGAGACCACTGCTTACCTCCGAAGAGCGCACCGCCATTGCAGTCGTTCCCGCCGCGATCGCCAGAGCGGTAAGTCGCGCTCCGTGGCTTGGTTCGCCTTCCAGGCCGCGGTCTCTGGCAACTGCGAACGCCAGCACGAGCCCCAACAGCCATCCCGGACTCGTCCGACCGGCCGCTACCCCGAGCCCGAAGAGCATGAGGAAATCGAGAAAGTGAGGGGCGCGACCGGTGGGCCGGAGAAGGACCCGGGCGGTAATGACAACGGCAAAGACCGCAATCAGATCGGGAATCCCAAACAGCAGCCAGGCCGGGATCGAAAGACCGGCGGCGAGGCCGGCACTACTGGGGTGATCAGGGTCGAGTTCTCGGCTCAGTGCCCAGACGCCAATCGTTGCCACCCCGGCTCGCCAGGCGAGGTTGAATGCCGGCCCGAATCCATCACCGATCGACACCACGAACAGGACGAGCCCCGCCAAACCGGCGAGGATCAGGGCGTGGAGATTCGACCGGTAGCGCGGGTCGATGGCACGGACGAGATGTGGGAACCGCAGAGGCCTAGTCCCGGAAGTTCGTGAACTGGAGCGGAACCCGGAAATCAAGGCTCTTGAGGTGGGCAATGACCTCCTGCAGGTCGTCGCGCTTTTTGCCCTGCACCCGCAGTTGATCTCCCTGGATCTGGATCTGCACTTTGAGCTTCTGATCCTTGATCGATTTGTTTAGCTCCTTGGCGGCGTCCTGGGGGATTCCCGACACGAGGTCAAAAACCGCTCGGACCCGTCCGCCTGAGGCCGGCTTCACGTCGCCACCGGACAGGGCTTTGATCGACAAGCCGCGTTTGAGGAATTTGGTTTGGAGCACGTCGATGGCGGCATCCATGCGGCCCTCCGAAGCCGATTCAACGACAATCGTGTTGTCTTTGAGTTCGAAAGTCGTGTCGGTGCCACGGAAATCGAATCGGGTGGTTGTCTCCCGATTTGACTGATCGATCGCGTTGGTGACTTCTTGCATATCGAGTTCAGAAACGACGTCAAAACTAGGCATGGAAAGACCATATCAGACGGCGCCGGTCATCGAGAATGTAAGGAGAAAGTTGGAACCATTCGGGGGACATTCGGCGTCACATGGTCAGGGTTTTCCAAAGGAGCGATCGATGAAACGCAATCTTGCATTGTTGGCAGTCATGGCGATAGCCGTGGCCGCCTGCACTGGCAGCACAACTAGCTCGGTAAGTGATGGTTCGGTGGCGCGTCAGCCACAAGGCGACGGAACCGTACTCGTTGGCGGTTACTTTCAGGAATTCTCGAACTGCGACTCTCTTCTCGACTATTACATCACCAAAGCGGCCGACATCGTCGGCCCATATGGCTTTGGTGGAGGATACTTCGGAGGGCCGGTCATGATGGAGGAACCGGCTGCTCGCGATTCCGTGGCGCCCGCTTCAGGCGCCCAAGCTTCAGGGTCGGGCTCAACGGACTTTTCGAACACCAATGTGCAGGTGACAGGCGTTGACGAAGCTGACATCGTCAAGACCGACGGCAATCGGATCTTTACCATTGCCGACACTGGCCTTCAAATAGCGGTCGTTACGCCCGATGGCGTTGAAATCACCGACAGTCTCCGACTCGATTGGTATCCGCAGTCCATGCTTCTCCACGAGGACACGCTTGTCCTGATGGGGGTTGTCTGGTCGGACACCGGCTATCGCTACGGTGGTGGCGGCTACGGCGGCAATACGACCAAGATCGTCGAGGTCGATGTCTCGGATCCAACCAACGTTTCGGTGACCCGTACGTTGGAATTCGACGGGTCTTATCTTTCAGCCCGCTTGGTTGGCTCAGAGTTGCGGGTCGCGATCAATTCGTCGCCGGTCGGTTTGGCCTTTGAGCAACCACAGGGGAGTGGATTGCGCGCCGAGCGGGACGCAACGGAAGCGAATATTGCAGTCATCAAGGCGTCCAATCTCGATAATTGGCTCCCGTATTACGTTCTCAAGGACGGGTCGACCGAAACCGACGGCCGCCTTCTCGACTGCGCCAGTGTCATGGCTCCGACGACGTTCTCGGGCATCGACACCCTTTCGCTCCTCACCTTCGATCTGGCCGGGCAGGGGGTAGCCAATTGGGACTCGGCCGGCGTGGTGGCATCGGGTGCCACGATGTACGCCAACGAGGACCGGACCTATCTGGCGACGGCTCGTTGGCAGGATTGGGGAATCCTGGCCGAAAGTGATGCGATCACGGCCGCAGACGAATTCAGCACGGACATCCATTTGTTCGATACGTCAGGGTCTGCCCCGAAGTACGTCGGCTCAGGCACCGCCCCCGGATTTCTGCTGAACCAGTTTGCGATGGACGAATTCGACGGCCACCTGCGCGTTGCGTCAACGACGACGCCGAACTGGTGGGGTTGGTCGACGGCCGACTCGCAAAGCCAGGTCACGGTATTCGCGCTGACCGGTGCTGACCTCAAAGAGGTCGGTTCCGTCGATGGTCTCGGTAAGTCCGAACAGATCCAGTCGGTCCGTTTCATCGGAGATACCGGTTATGTCGTAACGTTCCGCCAGACCGATCCTCTCTATGTCATCAACCTTTCAGATCCGACACAACCGTCGGTTGCCGGCGAGTTGAAGATCCCGGGCTACTCGGCCTATCTACATCCGGTTGGTGAAGGCAGATTGCTCGGCGTCGGACAAGCCGGAACCGAGGATGGGCAAACGCAGGGAACCCAGATGTCGTTGTTCGATGTCTCTGATCCTGCCAACCCGACACTCCTCGACACGGTGGTGATCGAAAACGCCTATTCGGCGGTCGAATATGATCATCTGGCCTTCACGTTCACCAACGGAGTGGCATACGCGCCGTTCGAGTCGTGGTTGTGGGATGAGAAGACCTCGGATCAGACGTACGATGGCGGCGTGATGGCGGTTGTCGTCAACGACAAGACGCTTGACCTGGCATCGATCCTCCGACCGGAGGCCGACGGCCCGATCAAGTGGTCGGAACAGGATAAGGTTGGCATGCCGATCGATCCCTGGATGTCCGGAACCCGTCGTACCATCCGCATCGACGATCGCCTCTATCTCGTCACCAATGGTGGCATTGCCGTCTTCAACGTCGATGGTTTTGAGCGAGTGGTCTACACCAAGTTCTAGAAACCCACGAAGGCGGGTCGGCAGGTGTTCCCAGCATCACCTGGCGGCCCGCCTTCTGCGCGGTCGGCGAGCGCACGGTACGTTGGCTAGCCTCGGATGGAGGCGTCCAGGATCATGGAGGGGCAGTGGAACACACACCGGCAGAACGTATCAACTGGCAAGCGTCAGGCAACGAGCACTTCACGGGATCGGTTTCGAACGGTCCGCTATCGAGAGCCGCCGACCGAAGGCTTACCGCGCTCGCTGTCATGTTCCAGCCGGGAGCTCGTTCAGATTGGCATTCGCACCCTGATGGCCAGGTCCTGTACATCACTTCTGGCGCCGGCCGGGTGCAAACAGAAGACGGGCAAACGGTCAACGTGTCAGCCGGCGATGTCGTCTATACCCCGCCTGGTGAGAAGCACTGGCACGGGGCCTCCGAGACCAGCCACATGATGCATCTGTCACTGACGACCGGCGGAGCAACCGAATGGCTACCCGAGAAGGTCAGCGACGAGGACTACCGACGTTAGACGCGCACGAGTCGCGCTGTGAGGTGTTTCGTCAGAGGCTCGCCGACCGCCTCCATGGCGAGCACGTACGACAAAACGTCGGCGGTAACGGTGATCGTACGGGTACAGGCCGACACGTCGACGGCGGTCGGGGTGGTCACCACCCGGTCAGACATGAAAGCAAAAACGCCATCTTCGATCGTTCCTGAGTGGACCTCAACGATGCCGGTCGGCTGAGAGATCGTGAGTTCAACCCGGCCCGGTTCGACCGACCGTACGTAGCCGGCTTCGGTGTGAAGCGGGGCCCCCGTTTCGGCATGACGGGTCTTCTGGGTGTACACGAGGAAGGGCTTCGTCGGGATGGTCGAGAAGGAGACTTCCTCGAGGTAGTCGAACGGTTCGATCGTCGGGTAGTCGCCGTGGCCCTGCCCCTTCCAGGTCCCGATCAGCGGTTCCAATTGGGCCGATTCGGGAGGCAGGTCACTCACAAATACACACCGGGATACTGTGGTGATGGCTTTTCGCCGCTTTCGATGGCCTTCTGCTGCATCTCGTAGAGCTGCGATTGCGCCACCATTTGCTGGCTCATGAGGCTGGCCTGAATCCCGTGAAAGAGCCCCTCGAGCCAGCCAACCAGCTGCGCCTGGGCGATACGCAGCTCGGACTCGGTTGGGGTGTCCGAGTTGAGGGGCTGGAAGATCTCTTTGAATTCTTCCTTGAGGTCATCGGAAAGCACGTCGGCGAGTTCGTCAAGCGAACGCTCGTGGATGTCGAGTAACCGACGTCGACCGGCCGGATCGAGGGGAGCGTGACGGACCTCTTCGAGCATCGCTCTGGTCATCGAGGCGATCCGGATGATCTTGCTTGGCTCGCTGATGATCGCCTGGCCACCGGGCCGTTTCTTCTCGATGGGTTCGACTGCTTCTTCGACGCCGTCGGGGCGAATTGGATCAGTTTCGATTTCCATGTGACCAGGCTAGTTGGCTCCTGGGTTCACATGTCCGAGTGTCGTGGTGCATCCGGCGAGGGAGCGTCGATGAGCCGGTTGCACTTACTAGACATTACGCCTAATCTTTTAGACACTATGTCCAATCAAGGTCACGAGACAGATTCGGCAAAACGCCCGACCGGCCCGCCAGCCGTGATTGAAGCAGTCGGGTTACACAAGTCGTTTGGCGACAAGATGGCGGTTCGTGATCTGAGCTTCACCGTCGGGGCGGGCAGGGTGGTCGGCTTGCTAGGACCAAACGGTGCGGGCAAGACGACAACCATCAAGATGCTCACCACCCTTCTCCCCATTGACAGTGGCGTGGCCCGGGTGGCTGGATTTGATGTTTCGTCCAACCCCAGAGCCGTGCGGACCGTGATTGGTCTCGCTGGTCAAGCGGCGGCAGTCGACGAGATGCTGACTGCGAGGGAGAACCTCAAGTTGTTCGGGCGTCTCTACAAAATACCGAAGGCCGACCTTCAGGCACGAATTTCCGACCTCGTGGAACGGTTCCGACTTGCCGACTTCGCCGACCGTCCCGTATCGACCCTGAGTGGCGGCGAGAGACGTCGGGTGGATGTCGTGGCGGCACTCGTCGCCGATCCGCCTGCCCTGTTCCTCGACGAACCAACGACGGGCCTTGACCCTCGCAGCCGCAACGAAATGTGGGAGGCGATTGAGTCCCTGGCGGCCTCGGGGACCGCCATTCTGCTCACCACTCAGTACCTTGAGGAAGCCGATCGGCTTGCCGACGAGATCGTCATGATCGATGAAGGCGCGGTCGTGGCCGAAGGGACCCCACGACAGATCAAACAGCAGCTCAAACGTGACGTCCTTGAAATTCACTTCGAGACCGACCATGACCTCGCCAAGGCCCTGACGATCGTTGGCGACATTCGCATGACGTCGACATTGGAAACTCGCGAGATCCATATTCCGATCGATGAAGGAGCGGGTCCGGCACTCGACACGCTGCGACTCCTCGGCGACAGCGGCGTGACTATCGCTGACTTTCAATTTCGTCGACCCACCCTTGACGATGTGTTTTTGAGTCTTACGAATCCGAACGCCAAGTGACACCTGGAGCGCCATGACAACCACCGCCTCTCCTGCCAAGCACAGATTTGACCCTGATGCCTCGATCTCCGACAGGGTTCGGGCAGCGCTTCTGGACACTGCCACAGTCACGTGGCGCGACATGGTCCGCACC
>JAENVV010000335.1 GCA_016650365.1 Acidimicrobiia bacterium | reverse complement strand
CCGGCGCCATTCACCTATGTAGTCGTCGTACTTCTCTTTGCCGGCCACCTTGGCGGCTCGATCGATGGCTGCCTGAAAGCGGCGGGGAAGCTCGATCGTGGCCTTCTCGCGTCCCGATCGGGCGGTCACCTGGGCAGGAATGTCCCGCCAGTAGATGACCGTGAGTTCCTTCGTGACCGTACGCCTGTTCATCGGGAAACACCGTGTGTTTCCAGAAAACCAACCGTGGCGTCGGCCATGTCGCCATATCCCGTCGGCAGGTGGGCGAAATCCAAACCGAGGCGAACAGCTGCCTGTTGAGCCGTGCTGTAGATGGCGGGGTCGTCAGTCTGACTGAGGTACATGAGTCGGGTGTAGTTACCGAAATACTGGTCGCGCAATTCAGGCCATCTGTCGAGTCCGAGGGCCTCCCAGATGAGCCGATCGAAGTGCTTGGCGAGATAGTCGGTGAGGTAGAGGGTGCCTGGCTCGGCGTCGTGCAGGTTTGCGAAGATGGCCGATGTCGCAAAGAACTCGTAGCAGTGTGCCCCGGGAAGCCGCTTCAGCCCACGCTCGTCGACCAGCACGTCGAGTTGCCCTCCGGTCCCGCAGTCGGCATATCCGATGAGAATGCTGTCGAAGGACCCTTCGGCTCGATCAAGCCGTTCTCGGACGGCGTCGGTGATGAGTTTGGGGGTGTTGTGGAGTTTGGCCGGAAGGCACTCGAGCGTGACGTTGTTCCATCCGTTGCGTTCGATCAGATCGAGGTATTCGCGAGCGAGGGCTCCACAAGCCAGGATGAGAACCTGGGGGAGATCAGGCATCCTCGCTCGCAAGGAGTCGTTTTTTGGCCATGAGTGCCTGGGCAGTCTCGGCAGCCACGGCTGCATCGCGACAGTAGGCATCGGCTCCGACGGCAGCCCCGAATTCCTCGTTGAGCGGGGCACCGCCGACGAGCACGATGTAATCGTCCCGGATGCCCTTTTCTTTGAGGGTGTCGATGACGACCTTCATATATGGCATCGTGGTCGTGAGGAGGGCAGACATGCCGATGAGATCGGGTTTGTGCTCCTCGATGGCCGCCAGGTAGCTCTCAACCGGGTTGTTGATGCCGAGGTCGATGACCTCGAAGCCGGCCCCCTCGAGCATCATGCCGACCAGGTTTTTCCCGATGTCGTGGATGTCACCCTTGACCGTGCCGATGACGATTTTGCCGATCGACTCGGCCCCGGTCTCTACGAGTAGCGGCCGGAGAATCGCCATGCCTGCCTTCATGGCGTTGGCGGCGAGCAACACCTCGGGGACGAACAAGATGCCGTCACGGAAGTCGATCCCAACGATTCGCATACCTTCCACGAGAGCGAGATCGAGCACCTTGGCGGGTCCCCAACCTCGTCCGAGGAGGATGTTGGTTCCTTCGACGATTTCTGCGGCGAGTCCGTCATAGAGGTCGTCGTGCATCTGGGCGGTAAGGTCGTCGTCGCTCAGCTCGGCGAGGATGATTTCGTCTTCATCGGACATGTGGCCGCCAATGGTGTGCAGCATCGCGAGTGGACCACGATGTGGGACAGTTCTATATGGTGGGACTCTAATGGCTCGGTCCGTACCCTGTCCACTATTTTGGCTTCTACCAAGAACGCCGATCGTTGTGACGGATCGGGTAGACACAGACAGGTAAAAACGGGTATTGTCGCGTTCCACGATGTAGTTGAGTACCGCATTGTGGGACGAGTCTCGAAACCTCTAAGGAGCTGTCGTGTCCGATCTTCCGTCAAACGCCAAAGTTGTTGTTATTGGGGCCGGCATAGTCGGCAACTTTCTGGTCGGCCATCTCGCCGAACTCGGATGGACGGACATCGTTCAGATCGACAAAGGCCCATTGCCAAACCCGGGCGGATCCACCGGTCACGCTTCGAACTTCCTCTTCCCGGTGGATCACTCGAAAGAGATGACATCACTGACGTTCGACTCCCAACGGCAATACGAGGCGATGGGAGTCAGCACAACCTGCGGCGGCATCGAGTTGGCCCGTACCGAAGCTCGTCTGGAAGAGCTGCGCCGCCGGATGACATCGGCCAAAACCTGGGGTATCCCCGCCCGGCTCTTGACGCCCGCCGAGGTCAAAGAGATGGTTCCCTTTGTGAACACGGATATCGTGCTCGGCGGCTGCTACTACCCGACGGTCTCGGTGGTCGACTCCCTGCGGGCAGGCACCATCATGCGCGAGAAAGCCCTCGCCCTGGATGCCATCTCGATTCATCCGAATACCGAAGTTCTCGACATTGAAACCGCCGATGGGGCCGTCAAGGCAGTCGTCACCAACAAGGGCCGGGTCGAAGCCGAATACGTCGTCATCGCCTGTGGAGTTTGGAGCCCCCGCATGGCCGAGATGGCCGGGGCCACCATCCCACTCACCCCGGCGGTGCATCAGATGATTGACGTCGGTCCGATCGAGATTCTTGGTGCGACCGGCAATGAGATCGGCTATCCGATCATCCGCGACATGGACACATTCATGTATGAGCGTCAGACGGGTGGATCGATGGAGGTGGGCTCGTACGCCCACCGACCCATCTTCCACCATCCCAACGACATTCCGTCGATCGAAGAGTCCCGTCTGTCACCCACCGAACTCCCACTTACCGAAGAGGACTTTGATCCCCAGCTTGAAGACGCACTGGAACTCATGGGCGACATCCTGGACGGGGCCGAGATCAAGTACGGCATCAATGGACTCTTGTCGCTCACGCCGGACGCCATGCCGCTCATCGGTGAGACGGTCGAGGTTCGCAACTTGTGGTCGGCCGCCGCCATCTGGATCAAGGAAGGGCCCGGTACCGCCAGGGTGGTTGCCGAATGGATGACAAACGGGTATCCAGAACTCGATCCCCACCATTCGGATATTGCTCGCTTCTATCCGTTCGATCGGACCGAGGAGCATGTACTGGCGAGGGCCGCCGAACATTTCAACAAGACGTATGGCATTGTCCATCCCCGTGAGCAGTGGGCGTCGGAGCGCAACCAGCGTGTGGCTTCGTTCCACGACCGCACGAAAGCACTCGGCGCGGTCTACTTCCAGGCCGGCGGTTGGGAACGGCCGCACTGGTACGAATCGAATGCTCCGTTGGTCGAGAAGTACGGTGTTCAGAATCGGGAACACGAGTGGGATGCCCGTTGGTGGTCGCCCATTCAGAATGCCGAACATCTGGCAATGCGCGAGAACGTTGGCATGGTCGACCTGACTGCTTTTGTGATCTTCGACTTCGAAGGCCCGGGTGTCGTCGACTACATGCAGATGATGACCGTCAATCAGATCGACAAGCCGGTTGGCTCAGCGATCTACACCCCGCTCCTCACCGAGAAAGGCGGCTTCAAGGCCGACCTCACGGTACTGCGTCTGGGTGACAATCTGTTCCGGGTGGTTACCGGGGCGTTTGATGGCCCGCGCGACGAAGCCTGGTTCCGCAAGCATCTTCCCGCAGATGGATCGGTGACCTTCACGGATCGAACCGAGGACATCTGCACGATCGGCGTGTGGGGGCCGCGGGCCCGCGACCTCGTCTCGACGCTCACCAGCGATGACATCTCCCATGAAGGATTCCCCTATGGGACGACCAGGGAAGCGACCATCGCCGGTTTGTCGGCCAGGATGTTCCGTATCTCGTATGTCGGCGATCTTGGCTGGGAGATCTACGTCGACATGGCCGATGGCCCCGCCCTCTGGGATGCCCTCTATGAGGCCGGCCAGGCATTCGGCGTCGTACCGGTGGGAGCAGGCGTCTACGGCACGACCGGTCGGGTCGAGAAGGGTTACCGTCTGATGGGTGCCGAACTCGAATCCGACTTCACGCCCGTCGAGGCTGGCCTCGCTCGGCCCAGGGTCAAGGATGCCGACTTCATCGGCAAGGCTGGATACCTGGCCGCCCGGGAGGCGCCGGTGGCAGCCACACTGTGCACCCTATCCGTGGACGATCACACCTCGGCGTCGGGCATCAAGCGGTACATGACGGGTTCTGAACCGATT
>JAENVV010000334.1 GCA_016650365.1 Acidimicrobiia bacterium | reverse complement strand
CCCTTGATGGCGAGGTTGTCAGCTTCGGTTCCGCCCGAGGTGAACACGATCTCCTGCGGGCGCGCTCCAATGAGTCCTGCGATCACTTCGCGGGATTCTTCCAGGGCGTTCTTGGCGCGCCGCGATACTCCGTGGGATCCGGATGAATTGCCGAACGTTTCGGCCACAAACGGCTCCATCGCTTCCCAGACGGCGGGCCGCATGGGTGTGGTGGCGGCATGATCGAGATACAGCATCAGACCAGAATTGTCCCACATCGCGGCCGCCACAGACCCAGGAACTCCCGGGCCGGGCTGCAAACAACTGGTTAGAGGGCGCCGACCGGAGCAAGGCGGAACCGATCCAGAACTCGCAACGTTAGAGAAGTGTGCAAGGTGTCGAGACTCGAACCCGTGGAACGTTAGGCCGCATGAGCTATCGGGCCGCAGTCATCGTTGCGTGCATCGCATTAACGGGGTGCGGCCAGGCAGTCAGCAATGCATCATCCACCGCTACGCCAATTGCTACGACTTCCTCCTCTACCACCTCGCCACCGCCGACAACCGTGGCCGACCCGACCACATCAACGACCACCACGAGCGTGACGATTCCGATCGTAGGTGAACCGAGCCAGAGCCCGGCCGACGCTGAACGAGACGGGGTGGTCCCGGCCCTGGCTGCACTACCCACGTCAATTCGGGTGGATCCGGGGTCGGCGACGATCACCGACGAGGGACTGTGGGTACTCTCACGGCCGCAACCGGAGACCATGGACTTGGCGACGGGCTGTGGCCTCGGTGACCCGAACGGCCTTTACGGACGAGACATCATCTGCGTCGCCGAATACGGCGAGGTGCTGCTGATGGACGCCACCGGAGAACGGATCCTGCGGGCCTATCCACTTCCGGGCCTGCCTCCGTCTCTACTCGTGGTCACCGACGACGCGATCTTCTGTGGGCGTTGGGGAGACGGAGCGCTCCCGGACTCCATGCTCTGTCGCATCGACCGGACCACCCTCGACTGGACGGTGCGCGTCTTCCCCTGGTACATAGACTCGGGGTTCACAGAGACACCCGAGGGTCACATCCCCGACAACTGGACCATCGGCGACCCCATCGACGCCTCCTACTTCGAGCACATGGAGATGACCGAAGCGGGCCTGACCGTCGAAGGCTGGGGAGGCAAGCGTCTCGTTGATCCGAACTCCCTCGAGTTGCGGGAACCTACCGAGTAGACACATAGTCATCTCGGGCTATCGGCGGCTCCGAGAGCGACGCTCGCTTGCACAGACCAACAGATCTAGCCGATCGTGGCTTGGTGGTTACGGCACGTATTGCTCGTCCAGAGCCACGATTGTTCCTTTCTCGACCGTGGCCCACCAGGGACTGGTTCTCAGGTGACCTTGGACGCTCTCTTCGTGGCCCTGGATCACGTCTAGGAATTGTTGGTAGGTAATGGGATCGTTTTCGAGGTCGGGGTCGGTGTCGTAGTCGTACCAGACCGACGTTACCGAAACGCCTGCTGCCACCGGGAGGGTGAGCGTGGTCGGGTCGGCGTTTCGAATGTAGTAGCCGTTGGAGACCGGGATATCGGTCTCCCCGTCGATCCTTGCCGCGATGTTGGCCTCATTCCCGCCGAACCAAACCGCCAGGTCGACCTCCAAGCTGACATCCCCGTCCGGTGATCCCTGAACGTACACGAGATACCGGCCACTCTCAACAGTTGTGACTCCCTCGTCGGTGATGATCGAACTTTCGGTGTATCCCCCCAGGTCCAACTTCTCGACAGGGCCAGTCCATTCGACGTCGACTCCGGTCAGCGTGGCGCTGGTACCACCAGCGACAAACGATTTGGTAACGGCACCTTCGGCGAGGTCGATGACCAGGAAGGTCTCTTCGGGCATGGCCGGCTCGAACGGGCCCCGGGAGACGATGATGGTCTGACCGTCGAAGTCGTGAATACGCGCCCACGGTTCGTAGAAGCCACCGACGCGGATATCGACCAACTGCAGGTCACCCTCGGCGATGATGAGATGAGCGGGTTCGAGTACCTGTGAGGGCTGGCCCTCTGAATCCCATTCCACCTCGGGTTGGGTTATCCAAGCTGAAAGGCCGTTGGCAGCAGTCCAATGCCACTCCCATGGATTGCCAGGAACCGGGTCCATCCCGCCGGGTGCGTCGACGAATTCGCCGTCAGTCAGCCGGACATATTCCGGACCGTAATCCCAGAGCACCGCGATCGGACCGTCGGGACCAAAGGCTACGTCGACCAACGAATAGATCGGGGCCGCCACCCACACCCGGGTCGGTTCACTGGCATGGATCGGGAACCACCACAACCCGCCGGACTCAACGAACACCAGGCCACCCTCATGATCACGGGCGACCTGAGCGGGAAAGGTCGCCGTCTCCCACACAAGAGTGCCGTCGTCTTTGTGAATACCGTCGGGGCCATGCGTCACCCAAACGGCGTCTGAGAGATCCAAACCGACCGCCGGCACGGTTGGGGACGGAAGAGTTGTCGATGGGGCGGCAATCCTCGAAGTAGAGGAAGAAGGGATACTCGTTGAGCTAGTCGCTTGGTCCCCTCCCGCATTGTCGCCGCAGGCTCCCAGCACGAATACGAAACTGGTTAGAACCATAACGAGCCGAAGATTCCCTACCACCATCACGCCTTTCATGATCAAGCAATAGACCCAACGAGCCAACCCACACTATCGCCAGGACAAAAACGACGAACTCAGTCATTCAACTCCTCGCGGACCGGCAGCGTTCCCGGTGAGTTGACTAAGTAGGGAGGTCGAGAATCAACCCAACCGTTTCGCGAATCTGGGTAAGCGCGACTGGACCGACATTACCCACAACGCCCTCGATCCGACTGGTCGCCACGGCCCGGATGTGTTGGCATTGCGCCGACGAAGGCCGCACGAGACCGTTGGCTTCATCGGGTTCGATGAGAACCTCAGAGCCGAAGCCGCGGGCGGTGGTGGTCAATGGCACGACCTGAATCACGTTAGGTTGCCTCTCAAGGATTCTTTGGGCGGTCAACACCACTGCTGGATGACGGAATCCAGCCTCTCGTCCCGATGGTGCCCCGAGGTCGAGTTCGATGATGTCACCCGAGGTCAGCATCAAGCCAGTCGACCTCGGCGGAAGTGAGCGAAGCCGCCAGCTCCAGGCCGATCCGTTCTTGGCGTAAACGCCGCACCGCCAAAGCGACCGTTTCGCCGACGGT
>JAENVV010000333.1 GCA_016650365.1 Acidimicrobiia bacterium | reverse complement strand
CTTGCCTACGAGGTCGGCTTGGGAGTAGGTGCGGGCGGTGGTGAGGTCGGTGAGGTGGTCCGGGGCGTAGTAGTCGTCGTCGTCCATCTTGGTTATGAGGTGTCCAGTGGCGTGGTGGGTGGCATGGTTGAGGCAGTCGCCGAGTGTCCAGGAGGTGGGGGCCGTGAGGATCGTGTTGGGATGGCCGAGGGTTTCAGCGAGTTGGTGGGCTTGGCTGGTATCGATGGTGTCGCCGTGGAGTACGGTGATGAGTTCGAGGTTGGGGTAGTTCTGTTGTCTGATTTGGGTGTAGGCGTGGAGGAGGAACTCGGGTCGGTTGGTGACAAACAGGATGCTTATGGTCGGTTTGGGTTGGAGGGGGATGTTGAGGCGGTCGAGGATCGACTCGAATCGGTGTTGGCGGGTGTGATGGTTCAACACATAGTTGCGGGTAGTGATGCTGATGCGTTCACGCAGGTGGGGATCCTGGAGGGTCTCTAACTGTTTGACGGTTTCGTCAGGGGTGGCGGATGTGAGGAGGTGGTCGGGTCCGAACAGGTCGGCATGGCTGTGGTGAGGGGTTGTGATGACGGGAGTGCCGTTGGCGGCCAGGTTGAGGAGGTGTTGGAGGTAGCCGGTCTGGTTGGGATGGAACGACGGTGCCGTCACTGCGGCGAGGTGACGATGAGAGGTCTTGTTGATGCTGGTTGCCGTCGGGGTGGGGTCGGCCGGTTTGATCGGGTATCGGGTTGGGTTGGCCGTTACCGGGTAGAGCGTGATGTCTCCCTTGATTGGTTCGATCAGGGTTTTCCAGTCGTTCCCCGAGCTGTTCAGATGGGGGTGGGCGAAGAGGGCCACGGTTGGCTGGGATGGGGTGCGTTCCCAATGCATCGGGTTGTAGGCGGCAATGTCGACACTTGGATATAGCTCAAGGACGGGAACCCCATCGACCTGGGCTGCTAACTCGGGGTTTTCGGTGACGACCAACGACACATACGGGCTCACATACGCAAGGTCGTGGACGGTCCTGACGAACAGCACAACCGGAATGTTGTCCTGAGCGGCCAACTCCGCCAGGCGGGTCGGGTCAGAATCGGTCATGCGTGAAGGTTCGAGGAGAAGCATGTCTCCTCCCTTTTTGAACACGTCTTGCGTGGGGGCGGACTCGGTAATAGCCACATGGGGGGCAACTGTCGCGAACGTAGGGGTGCCACCCCAATGAAAGATCCGCAGGTGTGGATACGGTAAGCGGCGAGCCGTTCCGATACCGGGTGGAAGTGACACCGGGAGTTTGGCAGATATTTCGGTGCGTTCAGGAAGCGCCTTTTGGGTGGGCAGCGGAGTCGGTCGTAACGCCTTTAGGAGACTTCTCGGTAACAACAGCAACCTCCGAGGGCTCGTCAACCCCTCTGCCAAAGCCAACGCGAACCGGACCACCCGCCGTAACCGCAGCCGATCGAATGCAGTCTGATACTTGCGGGCCGCCACCTCAGCATCCAACACACGAGATACCACAGCATCGCGATCAAACGACGCCACCACCGGCACCGGAGCCGCCAACAACCGATCCAACTCGGCGACCGCCTCCTCAAACTCACGACTCCGCCCCTCTAGCCGCAACCGCTCCAACTCCAACCGCAACCGCCCCAACTCCAGGGCGTGGAGTTGCGCATCAACGGCTGAGACCCTTCGACTGTCAGCCAGTTTCTCGCGCTGAGAGCTCACCAATTGTGACAGTTCACCGCGCTTCTCCCGCTCGGCGGTGACGTCGGCCAACAGACGGGTGAATCCCTTCTGAACTTCGAGGAGGCAGCGTTCGACAACATCGGCAAAGGGCGCTCGGTACTCAAGCACGCCATCTTCGACATCGACGGGGATTTGACGTTTTGACGCCGTCACGCAGATGTTGTTGAAACGTCCGAGCGGAAACGTTACGAAATCAGACGCTTCGTAGGCGTATCGTGCTGCCAAGAGTCTGGCAACATCAGTCGGGAAGATCGGTTCCTTGTGATCAGGATCCGGGTAGATGCCGATGGTGGTGGTTAGTACCAGCTGACCTCCAGGCCTCAGAACTCGAGATACCTCCTCGATGAGGCGTTCGGGCTGGTTTAGATGCTCTACGATCTCGGCCAGAATGATGGTATCGAACATTCCATCGTTGAAGTCATCAAGCGAGCCATCCGTTAGGCGGAAATCGAGCCTCTTCTGAACACTGATGTCCTCTTGTTGACGGAGCCCAAGAGCGTAATCCAGGGAAACAGACTCGATTTCAGTGCCGATCACGTCGAATCCCTCTCTCGCGAGCAGAATCGAGACGATGCCCTGGGAGCACCCGACTTCGAGAACTTTCGGACCGGTAACCTGCGAACAGATCCAATGGACACGTTCGCGTTCGTGATTGCGAGAGTCTTCGCTGCCTGTCAGGCCGAGATACATCTCGGCGATTCGGTTCCCACCTGACATGAACTGACCATCCCGGCTCGATCGGACCGGTAGCACGATACCAGGGCCGTATTTGCCGCGCGGTCGGACGTCCTGCTCCAGGATCCTCTGTCGGATCGGCCGTGATGGCGGGCCACCCAGCTCGGACAAGGGGTCTTGGGCCGGCAGCCGGCGGCGGGAAGGTCGGTGCCGTTCGCTGTGCCGGGGATGAGGAATACCAAAAACTGACGGCAGCTCTGGACCAACGCCGATGGATCCGGTTGTCGATAGGTCTAGAGTGCGGTGATGCTTGTCGAGCCAACCACACTGCCCGGACTCTTGGTAGTGACACCCGCGATCCATGTTGATGAGCGTGGGTTTTTCTTTGAGTCATGGAACGAAGAGCATTTCAACGGAGCCGTCGGCGAGGCCGTGCACTTCGTTCAGGACAACCAGTCTCGTTCCGTAAAGAACGTACTTCGGGGCATTCATTTTCAGATGCCGTACAGTCAAGGAAAGCTGGTTCGGGTGACCGTAGGATCGATCTGGGACGTGGCTGTCGACCTCCGAGTCGACTCCGAGACTTTCGGGCATTGGCATGGTCTGGAGCTGACTGCGGAGAGCCACCAGCAGCTGTGGATTCCCGGAGGCTTCGGGCATGGATTCGTTGTCATTAGCGATGAGGCGGACGTCGCCTACAAAGTCACCAATTATTACGAGCCGACCGCCGAGAGGTCTGTGCGATTTGACGATCCAGATCTAGCCATCGACTGGCCGGTTGCGAACCCCCGTTTATCCGAAAAGGATGAACAAGCGCCGTGGCTGGAAGCCGCTCTTGTCACCGACGATCCCCAGGCCTAGGTGTAACAATCCCTGAGGCTGTTGACGCGGGTGATGGGTGCGCCCTTGACTGCTGAGTGGCGTCGGTGGTGATTGTATCGGTGGATCCAGCGGGTCAGGTCGTCTTGGCGTTGTTGGTTTGAGGTCCATAATCGGGCGGCGGCCCATTCCCGATCGAGGGTCTGTTGGTAGCGTTCTACTTTCCCGTTGGTTTGTGGCCGGTAGCTGCGGGTGAACACGTGGCCGATCCCGACCGAGTCGAGCGTGTCGCAGAACAGATGAGAGCGGTATCCGGTGCCGTTATCAGTCATGATGGTCTGGACTGTGACCCCCGGTCAGCGAACCATTGGACGGCCCGTTTGGTGAACTCGAGGCAGGTGAGGGCGGTCTCGTCGTCGAGGAATTCTGAATAGGCGACCCGACTGTGATCATTGATCATCGAATGGAGACAGGTCTTGTCGGTACCGACAGCCTTTTTGACGTTGCCTCGCCCGTGGGCTTTCCATCCGCCCCCATCGGGGATACGAGTGAACTTTTTGACATCAACATGAACCAGTTCACCAGGGAGCTGCTTCTCATAGCGTCTTGCCGGTTCGACCAGTCCCGGATCGAGACGACGAAGCTGCGAGATCCCGTAGCGTTTTAACACCCGCCACACCGTCGAAGGGTTCATGCCCAGATGCCCGGCGATCTGTTCGGGACCCCACCGACGACCGAGCCGCAACCCGATAATCCGTCGTTCCCGCTTCACCGACACCCGGCACGGTGACCGATGCGGTATCGACCGGCGATCGATCAGACCGCCTTCACCCTCACCCTGATAACGATTCCACCATTTCGAGGCGGTCTGACGCGAAATCGACATAAACCTGGCCACCTCTGAGATGTCGTAGCCGGCTTCGATCCGACGACACATCCTGAGACGACCCTCCGGCGTCAATGGGGCATTAGCGTGCACGGTGAGCCTCCTCTGGTTCTGTGATGCGTGCAAACACCACTCAACCAGAGGAGCTCACCCCCAACCCGTCAACAACCCGGAATAGAACACCTAGGTATCAAGCCCTACACTTGAGTCATGGGTAGGACTTTCCTTGTTACGGGCGGTGCCGGTTTTATCGGTTCCAACTTCGTTCGCTACGTTCTGGCCAGCGAACCCGATGCTCAGGTCGTCAATCTTGACGCCCTCACTTATGCCGGAGTCAAAGCGACTGTCGACGAACTCGATCTACTTGGTCG
>JAENVV010000332.1 GCA_016650365.1 Acidimicrobiia bacterium | reverse complement strand
GGCCAAGGCGCTAACCGCCGACGGGGCGCGGTTCGTTTTCGACGCGCCAGGGTCGACGATCAAGCGAACCGATCGTGGACTCGAAGTAGGCCTTCCGGATGGGGAAACCCTCTATCCCGACAAGGTCTTGTTCGCGGCCGGCCGGGCGGGCAATGTCGAGGGCCTTGGACTTGATGAAGCGGGTATCGAGGTCGATAACCGCAGCCACATTATCGTCGATAAACACTTCCAAACGACCCGTCCCGGGATCTACGCGGCGGGTGACGTTGTCGGACCCCCCGCATTGGCATCGGTATCGGCCGAGCAGGGAAGGATTGCGGCTTCCCACGCCTTCGATCTTCACGCGGTCGATCGGCTCGATGCGCTTCCCACCTTTGGGGTTTACTCGATGCCAGAGGTCGGAATGGTTGGCATGACCGAGCAGGCGGCGAGAGAAGCCGGCGAATCCTATGCCATTGGACGGGCATTCTTTGCTGACAACGGTCGGAGTCGCATTGCCGGAACGACGGTTGGCTTGATCAAACTGGTCGTCAGGCGTGACGATCATCGACTGCTCGGTGTGCACATTCTTGGTGAGGACGCAGCCGAACTCGTCCACATCGGGCAGGCAGCCATCCACGCCCGGGACCTGGTTGACCGATTCATACACACCACCTTTAACACTCCCACCAGGTCCGAGGTCTACAAGTACGCGGCCTACGACGCCTTGCAGGACATATCCGGTCGTCGGTTGTAGCCGTACTACCGTGCGGTGATGCGGTTCGGTTCCGGGGTATCGATCTCCCAAGACACTGGTGATGCGCTCAATGAGGCGATTCGTCTAGCCGTCAGCGGGATCACCCGGGCTCCGGACCTGGTATTTGGATTCGCGTCCTTTCACCACGGTCACGCGACTCCCCGTATCGCAGGCAGGTTGGCGTCGTTGGTCTCGATGAGCGGAGTCAGTCTCGGGGCCATCTCGAGTGGGCTGGTGGCCGGTTCCGAGGAGTTCGAATCGGGCGCCGCCCTCGTGGTGTGGGCGGCGTGGCTTGACGATGCCGGGGCGACGGCCTTGCGAATGGTCGCGCATCGCACCGATCAGGGGATGGGTATTGCCGGAGCAAATATCCCGAAGGATGCCAGGGGGGTGATACTGCTTGCCGATCCGTACAGTTTTCCGGCCGGCCAGTTTGCGGAGTCGCTTGGCATAGTCCCGGTCGCAGGGGGGATGCCCGGTTCTCTGGACAACGAGCCGTTTCTCTTTGTCAACGGTCAGGTATTCACGAATGGAGCGGTGGCGGCCGTGTTATTGGGGAACGTTGAGTTTCGGGCCGTTGTTTCACAAGGTTGTGAACCAGTAGGTACCCCGGCGGTGGTGACCAGGGCGGCCGGTCGAGTGATTGAGGAAATCGGTGGGGTGCCGGCCGTGACGTTTGTTGAGAGAATCATCGAGGGCCTTGATGAAAGTGCTCAGCAACAGTTGCGCTACGGAATTCAGCTGGGGATTGCGTTCGATGAATACGCCCCCGCTCACGGTCGAGGAGATTTTCTCATTCGGGCCGTGACTGGAGCCGACCGGAATACACAATCGATCCTGATCGCCGACGAGGTGCCGGTCGGATCAACCATTCAGTTCCACGTCCGCGATTCCACGAGGGCCGGAATCGATCTCAACGATTCGATCGTCGAGCTTGGCTCGGGCGGCATGCTGATGTTCACCGACCGCGGTCGAGGGGAAGCCTTCTTCGGATACGCACACCACGATGCAGCTCTCGTAGATTTGGCCTGTCAACCGGCCGCGTTGGCCGGCATGATCGGAACCGCGGAAATCGGGCCAGTGGCTGGCGCATCCCGCATGCTCGGCTTTGGCGTCGTAACCGTGGAACTTACCGAACAGCTCTAGGTGTTTCCGTACACCGGCAGGGTGGCGCCGGACATGACGCTCGACGCATCCGATAGCAGGAACTCGATCACGGCTGCGATCTCGTCGGGGGTTGGCCAACTCACATAGTCGGCGAAGGGCACCGCCCGACGGGTTGCCGGCGTATCGATCACCGATGGTTGCACGACGTTGGTCGTGATGCCGAAGTCACTCAGCTCCGAAGCTGCTGACCGGCCCAGTGCACCGACACCGGCTTTGGCGATGTTGAACGCTGCCTGTCCCGATGGTCCGTCATCTGCGCCGCGACTACCAACCAGAACAATCCGGCCAGATCCGTTTTCCTTGAGATGCGGCGTGATGGCCCGGACGGCGTAGAACGCCGAACGAAGGTTGAGGTCGAGCATTCGTTCGAGTCGAACGTCGTCGGTTTCGTCAATGTCGCGACCGCCCGCCCAGCCGCCCACCAGAGCAGCCAATCCGTTCACACTGCCAAATTTGGTGACGGCCTGACTCATGAATTCGTTCAGGCTGCTTGCCGATGTCGAATCCACCCGCTTGAGGAGTAGCCGGGTCTCATCGAGGTGTAATTCTGCCTCGAACTTTTCGGCTTCCTCCGGGATGAGGTAGGTAACTGCCAGCGCAGCACCAGAGGCCGCTAGCCGCTTGGCGAGGGCTGTTCCGAGGCTTCCGGTGCCTCCGGTTATGACGACGACATTTCGATTCACGTGAGCTCACCCTTCAAGCCGGTTGCGGACATGGTAATTTGTTTACCGACCGGTCGCAGTTATTGGAGGGAATCATGGCATCCATCAGTCTTGATGGTATTGGCAAGATCTACGAGGGTGGTACCCGTGCTCTGACGGATATCAATCTCGAGATCAACGACGGCGAGTTCATGGTACTCGTCGGCCCGTCTGGATGTGGCAAGTCGACGCTGCTCCGAATGATCGCCGGTCTCGAAGATATCACCGAAGGCACCATGAAGATCGGTGAGACGGTTGTCAACGATATCCCGCCAAAAGATCGCAACATTGCGATGGTCTTCCAAAACTATGCCCTGTATCCGCATATGACTGTTTTCGACAATATGGCGTTCGGTCTGAAGCTCCGCAAAATGCCCAAAGACGAAGTCAACCGGCGAGTCGATGAGGCCGCCCGTATCCTTGAGATCACCGAGTACCTCGATCGTAAGCCGAAAGCCCTCTCCGGAGGTCAACGCCAGCGGGTTGCGATGGGTCGAGCCATCGTACGAGAGCCGGCTGCGTTCCTCATGGATGAGCCCCTTTCCAACCTTGATGCGAAGCTGCGGGTCCAGATGCGGTCTGAGCTTGGTCAGCTCCATGCCCGTCTGAAGACAACCACTGTATATGTCACCCATGATCAGGTCGAAGCCATGACGATGGGCGATAGGGTGGCCGTAATGCGAAAAGGCATCATGCAGCAGGCGGCGACGCCCCGTGAGTTGTACGATCGACCACTGAACTTGTTCGTGGCCGGGTTTATTGGCTCGCCTTCCATGAACTTTGTCTATGCCGACCTGGCTCAGGCGGGTGACGGTATGACGGCAACGTTCGGGGCGACAACCCTTACGCTTGATCCGAATAACCTGGCTGCCCGTCCTGGTCTGTCTGAATACGCCGGGAAACGGGTGGTGCTCGGAATCCGACCGGAGGCGTTCGAGGTTGCGGCGGCGGTTGGCACGCCTGGAGATTTACCCGTTGAGGTCGGCCTGGTTGAGCAACTTGGCTCAGAAGCGTTTATTCACTTCGTGATTGACTTTCCGCCAGTCGTAACCGAGGACATCCGCGAACTGCTTGCCGATGAGGGCACAGACGAAGCGATGTTGGGTGCGACGACCAAGTTCGTTGCCCGGATCAATCCGGATTTCGCTCCGACGCTCGGTGACAACATCGGTCTGGTAATCGATAAGGCAAAGTTGCACTTCTTCGACATCGATAGCTCGCAGGCGATCTACTAGATAATCGCCGCCGTTACGGGAAAAGGCGCTTAAACCCTTCTGCAGCCTCCAGGCCGACTGATTCGCCCATTGTGGCGGACCATGCCTGCAACTTGGCCACAAACTCCTGTCGGCCGTCCTGGTTCGCCTGGGCGCTCGCCATGGTCGTTGGACCCTGTGTCGAGTGCTCGAGAAGCGCGGCGATCTTTACGTCAAACGTCGCTGCGATGTCCTCCCAGTAGTCGATCTCGTCTGCTGACCACAGCAGGATCGTGGCGGGACGATGTTTTGTCACGTGCTCGGATAACTGTTCCGGGAAGAAGAGATGATCGCGGGCCGCCACGATGGAGTCGATCGCGGCCATCCCGGTGGCTCGATGATCTGGATGCAACATGTAGCGTTTCCAGGGGTCATGTGAAAGGACGACGTCGGGCCGGGTGGTCCGGATCCAAAAACTCAGCTCCTGTCGCAGGGCAACCGTGTTTACGATCTCCCCGTCTACATGGTCGAGCATCACGACGTCCCGGGCACCGAGGCGATCGGCTGCTCTGCGCTGTTCAGCCTGCCGAGCGGCGATAAGCGCTTCAGGATCCAGGTCGGGATCCCAGGTTCCCTTGGAACCGTCAGAAACAATCAGCATCGTGATGTAGCAACCCTCGGACGCCCACTTGGCGAGCGTCCCACCAGCGCCGAACTCTGCGTCGTCGGGATGGGCACCGATGGTCAGCGCCCGTTCCGGGGTCGGCATCCGATCGTTCGGATCTGAGGATCTTGCCGGGGAGAAGATGTTGGTGGTCATCCTCCGAGCCTACCGCGCACCATCGAGGCGAGGTGTTCAGGCTCGTCAACATCGAGCGCCAATCCCGGGCGGATGATGATGGCTGATTCTGGTCGGTGGGCGAGGTGGCGGTGGAAGCTTCCCGGGCCGTAGCTGAATGCGAAACGTCCGCTCGACATGATGAGGCTGGTGCCGCCGTCCCACGAGGGGGCAATGGCGGTACCCCGTCCGGCGAACCCGACCAGTGCGGCTTCGAGGTCGTGGTGGGTCAGGGTTGGCAAGTCTGCGTGGAGGATCCCCCACGGTGCAGCTCCAGCCCGAATAGCGACCGCGGTGGCAGCACCATCGAGGGTCCCGTCGTCGTCGATGGCTTCCACAGACCTCTCCTCTGCCCAACGCCGAACACCTGCGTCGCCGGTGACGATCACGACGTCGGTCAACGCCGCTGCGGTGACGAGAGCATGCCCGGCGAGCAGTTCGGCCACCGTCCGGCGTTCCTCAGGAGTGAGGTGGCCGGCCAGGCGTTGTTTGGCCGTTTCGAAACTGCGGATGGGTATGCCGATGATCATGGTGAGACGCTAGCGGGAATAGTCAGGGGCCAATCGGGCGTTCCCCAGAGATCGCAACCTGAAAGAATGTTCATGGCTATTGCCACGCTTGATGGGGTCGTTGTTGCTGAGAGTGCCGATACGGTGCTGGTGGAAGGCAATCATTATTTCCCTCCCTCTTCGGTCAAGCTGGAGTGTTTTACAGAAGTTGCCAAAACGACCGGCTGCCCCTGGAAAGGTACTGCCAACTATTGCGACGTCGCAGTCGAAGGCGCGCAGGCTCCCGCCGCCGCCTGGGTATATCACGATCCGAAGAAAGCGGCCGCCAACCTCAAAAACCACATGGCTTTTTGGGGCCAGGTCGTCGTCTCGGACTGATCAGCTCTCGAGCGTCAGTCGGCTAGTTCCTTCGCAAACAACTCAAGACCCGCCGTGTCATAGGCGGCGTCAGGAAAGTTGATGATGAAGTAGCCAACCCCGGCATCAACCCATGGCTTCAGTTTTTCGCTGATCTGTTCCGGGGTTCCTGACATAGGAGTGACCAGGCGTCTGGCCGAAGCGGCAGCTTCGTCGCCAATAAGAGGTGCCAGTCGTGATACGGTCTCGTCGATTCGTTCGCTCACCTCTGCCTCGGTGGGTGCACAGATCATGGTGAGATTTGTCGAACGGACGATCGCCGAGAAATCGGTGCCCACATCCTTGCAATGCGCGGCGAGGATGTCTGACTTGTGAATGAACTCCTCTGGCGTGCTGGCGAAGTTTGTGTAGTTGGCATATTTGGCGGCAACCCGAAGAGTCAGCTTTTCGCCACCTCCGGCGATCCACAGCGGAATGTGTGGGTCCTGGACTGGCTTCGGTGAGCAGATCGCCCCGTCCAACTTGTAAAACTCGCCGTCATAGTCGACTTCATCTTCGGTCCACAATGCCCGCATTATTTCAACGGCTTCGCGCAGTTGCCCGATCCGTACAGACGGCTTCGGGAAGGGGTAGCCATAGCCGGTGTATTCATGCTCGTACCAACCAGCCCCGATGCCCATTTCAAGCCGTCCATTGGTGATCACGTCGATCGAGGCAGCCACTTTGGCGAGGTAGGCAGGTGGTCGATACGAGTTACAGGTGCACATCTGGCCCAGTCGCACCGATGAGGTGGTGGCGCCCAAGGCCGCCATAAGTGTCCAGGCCTCATATGTGACTTCCTGGGTGGGGACTGGAACGGTGTGGAAATGGTCATAAACCCACAGCGATTCATAACCGGCAGCCTCGATGGTGTTGGCCACCCTGCTCATGGTCGGCCAGTGGTCCGATCGATCGATCCCGACCAAATCGAGACGCCATCCTTGCGGTAAAAATGCTCCATATCTCATGATGTCGACACTAACCGAGAATCGAATCAGAGGGGAACCTGGGGTAGGGTGTCGCAATGCGCAGAACCAAAATTGTGGCCACGATGGGCCCCGCGGTGGCGAGCCAGGGAAAGATTTCAGAGCTGGTCGCGGCCGGCCTCGATGTCGCCAGGCTCAACTTCTCCCACGGCAATCATGACACCCACACCCAGATGGCTGGGTGGCTTCGTCGGGCTTCCGAGCAACACAAGCGACCGATCGCTTTGCTCCAAGACATCCAGGGTCCCAAAGTCCGCGTCGGGGTGTTTGGCGACGGACCGATCGAACTGGTTGCGGGCGAAACCGTCCGGCTCGTGCCGGGATCCCAGCCGGGCGCGGCGGGCGTTGTACCAATCGACTACGAGTTCCTCCTGGAGGACGTTGGGGTCGGCGATGACGTCTTGCTCTCCGACGGTCTCATCCGGTTGGTGGTTGAGAAGGTTCACGATGACTCGCTGACGGCCTTTGTGACGGTCGGCGGACAACTGTCCGACCACAAAGGGGCCGCCTTTCCCGATACTTCGCTGCGGGTACCGTCGGTCACCCCAAAAGACGAAGCTGACCTGGAATTTGGTCGTTCGCTGGAGGTTGATTATGTGGCCGCCTCCTTTGTGCGAACCGGCGCCGATATCGATCAGGTTCGCGAGCTAGCCGGGGGAGTGCCGGTTATCGCCAAAATCGAACTGGCTCGAGCCTACGCGAATCTCGATGACATCCTGAGTGAGGCTTCCGGGGCGATGGTCGCCAGGGGAGACCTGGGAGTTCAGCTGCCGTTGGAGACCATTCCCAGGGTTCAGTTGGATATTTTGAATCGTACGAATGCCGCCGGCCGGATCTCAATAACGGCCACGGAAATGCTCGAATCGATGATCAATTCACCGCGGCCCACTCGAGCAGAGGTGACCGACGTTGCCAATGCCGTCATGAGCGGGACCGACGCGGTCATGCTGTCGGGTGAAACGGCGATCGGTAAATATCCGGTCCAAACGATCGAATTCATGGCCAGGATTTGCTTGGAGGCCGAGCGAAGCGCCACCAAGCCCGTTAACTTTCTCGAGTCACATCGGACGTTCGCGTCTGCCACCGCCAAGGCTGCGGTTGAAGCTGCCGTCAACCTGGACTTGCATGTCATCGCGGCGTTCACGGAGTCGGGAAGTACCGCCCGTCTCTTATCGAAGTATCGGCCGTCGGCTGAGATCATCGCGTTTACTCCGGATCCGGCTACCTATCGTCGGATGGCGGTGTACTGGGGTGTAAGCCCCCAGATGCTCGAACGGCGAGAGTCAACCGATCTCATGTTGGCGAGTGCCGAGAAGTATCTTGAAAAGACCGGGATTTGCGAAACCGGCGAGGGCGTGGTCATGGTGGCCGGGACCCCCCCGAACCAGCAAGCCTCGACGAACCTCATGAAGTTGCATCGAATTGGCGAGCGGGGCCGAGGCTCGGCGTCGCGACGCTAAAGTGCGCAGGCGTAAAGGAGAATCATGGGCCAGACCATCAACGTTTCAAAACCGACCGTAATCGGAAGGGTTGCCCTGTTTGACACGGACCGGAGCCTGAGCGGTCAGGATGGAGAAGCGTATCCGTCGTTGGCCTCCGCCGAAGCCGGATCCACATTCCCGGCCGGTCTGGCGCATCGATTGTTCACCGTCGATCGAATGCTGTCGAACGTCTTTGTGTATTCCAATGTCGTGTCCGTTGAGCGGCCGGCCGCATGGGATGAAGACTCGCTCTCGGTCGTATCGGCTGCCATACGGGACTTTTTCATCGTCTACGACGAAAACAAAGGCGCCTGACCCCACTACTTCGGGGCTACGGCACCGTCGTCGAGCTGACCGAAGTCGTTGTGGTCGTTTCGACCGGAATCGAGCTGGTGGTGGTCGTAGGGCAAGGCTCGCCGGTGTATCCCTGGTCGCCCTTGGGTATGTCACATGGATGAACTTCGATGATGAAGGGCCGGGAGCGATACCGGGCCACCCACTCACGAGATTCGCTGGTCCCGTCCGGCTTGGAGAGGGTGCGGGTTACGGTCACAGACCATCCTTGGAGGCCTGATTGGATGGACTCTGTCGTACCGGGTACCACATCCAGGTTCGCCTGATAGACGGTATCGGGATCCGTAAAGCCGAATCTCTCCGACACCGTCGCCGACACGACCACCGCCTTCGCGGGGTCGCCTTCGGCAGTGACTGTGATATCGGTCAACCCGTTCCGTTGTTTGCCGATTACCGTGCGACCGCCGTTGCTTCCCAACAGCTTCACCGTCAGCGATGTGTCCGTGTACTCGGTCTTTATGTAAATGGCACCGTCGGTGTCGTTCCGGAAAGCCAGGTCGATACTTGGATAGTCGAGCGTGGCTTCGATTCCCTCGGGGTAACGTGAGAAATACAAGCTATGGGGTTTGTGGGTGATATCGGTGTAGCCACCCCAGAAGATGGCGTTGTACATCGTTGTCGCAAACTGGGAGACGCCTCCCCCGAACGTATCCTCAAGTTCGCCATTGACGATCGTGCCGGCCGGTAGGTAACCCTTCTCCTGGGTGCGCTCGCCGACCGTTTCGTTGACTGAGAAGGTTTCTCCCGGCATCACGATGGTCCCGTTGATCGTGTCCGCCATTATGTGGATATTGATGACCCGATTGGCACAGCAGTCGTGATAGGTCGTAAACGAGCTGACGAGATGTTCGATCTTGAGGGCTTCGAGGTCGGCCACGGTCACATCCGGTTCGGCGTCTTCGATGACTGGAATCTGACCGCTGCGGTCCGGTGTCTGGGCAGCCGTCAGGATCGCTTCGATTATTCGGTCACTATCGACCCGCAGACCGGCCTCGCCAGGGACGATGGTCACCGTGTCGTCGTCGTTGACGACCAATTCGGCGCTTTTGAATGTTGCGGCGAAGACCTCACGCAAGTCCTCGAACCGGGTTTCGAGGACGGCGGCGTCGAGGGTGGGAGTGATCGTGGTGGCTTCCGTGACTGCCACAAAAGCCGAAGTAAGTTCCCCAGCGGTAAGACGTAACGAGGCCAGTGGGTTCGCCATGGTGAGCGTCACCGGTGCGGAAACGAGTTGCCTGGCAACCGCCAATGCATCGTCTACGGCGGCGTCCGAAATCCCAGCAGGGTTGGTGGTCGTATCGATCGACCCGATCGGCCGGTCCGGATCGAGGACCAGCGACAGGAGGATCTTCGAGGCCCCTGGCCGGACAATGAGTTCCGTGGGGGAAGCGTAGGTGGCTATCAGGGTCCCGTTTTCGACGGCGATGTCGGCTTTGGTGGACAGGGTGGCCGCCTCGCTGTCCCAGCCATCGAGGACCGCGTCGACAGAAGTGGGGTCGAGGTCGGCGGTAAGTTCGATCCGGGACCCACCGAAAATACCCTTGATCCAGGAACCGAACTGGCCAACCACTGAAGGTTCATGGCCAACCGACAACGCTTGTTGTACGGCCGTATCCGTATCGAACGAGAACCCGAGCTGATCGGGGAGGGCTGAGCGCTCGGCACTGCCGGCGCGGACGACTACCGGCAGGGCAGCCAGGGCATCCTCCCTGGCGATGATGATTTCAGTAGCTCCGGATTCGGTCAGGCTCCCAACCGCCAGATCGCCAACCGATACCCAGCGGGCGATCTCCCCGTCGGCCGGGCGCGTGAGGAAAAAGGCGAGTAGGAGGATTGCGAGAAGTCCTCCTACCGCAGTGGTGGCAATACGTTGATTACGGCTCATGCAATCTCCGGGCGGACCAGGGAGTGTAGTAATCATCCAGCCAACGCAATACCATGACAGTTGTGCGTATCCCTGATCTTCCTGCCGGAGTGCCGCTGCGGATTTCGGCGTCCGGATTCATCGCGTTTGTCAACTGTCCGTCGCTGTTTGGAGCCCGACTGGATGGAAAGTATGGGCCAGACTCGGTCGCATCGTTCAAGGGAGCCCTGGCCCATGCGGTGTTCGCCCGGCACCTGGAAGGGGGCGAGATCCCTGACCATGACTTCGATGGCGTGTGTCGGATGGCTATTGGCAATTCGAACATGAATTACAAAATGGCCAACCTTGGATTGGGAATCACCGCCATTCGTGAGACGATCGCCGAGGTTGGCGAGATGTATCAGCGATTCAAGAAGATGCCCGTCGACGGCTTCCGTTCCTCCGAGATCCACCTGGAAGCCGAGTTCGCCCCCGATGTCACGCTGCTCGGACGGATTGATGCGGTCTATGACGACGATCGGGGAGTCCGGTTGGTTGATTGGAAGTCCGGGGATCTCGGCGAAGTCGCCCAACAGCTGCGTTTCTACGCCTTGCTCTGGTCGCTGTCCGAAGGTTCGCTTCCCGGCACCATCGAGGCCTTTTCAGTTCAATCCGGCGAGCAGTACCGGGAATCTCCGACGGAGGACATGGCTCAAGATCTGGCCGACCAAATCGGTGAACTCGTGCGTACGGTTCGTGAGGCGACCACTGCCGATACGCGGCTGGCCAGAGTGCCGGGAATGTACTGTAGGTACTGTCCTATCCTGAGCGAGTGCTCAGAAGGGCAGGCGGCCGCCCGGGTAGCCTCTGCCTAGAGATTTGCTTGAGGGGAACGCCATGAGGATTGTCATAAGTGGTGCAACAGGCTTTATCGGTTCTGCCCTGTTGTCGGCTCTCGAGACGGCCGGCCACGACGTGGTGGCCCTGTCGCGATCAGGACGACCAGGTACGGTCCATTGGGACCCTGTCGCTCGGACCACCGAGATCGATGGGCACGTCGACGCCATCATCCATCTGGCTGGCGAAACCATTGGCGGTCGATGGTCGGTGCGTAAGAAGCACGAACTCATCGACAGTCGAGTTGCCGGAACCACCACCATGGCGCAGGTGGCCGTTGAGAAACAAGTCAGTCACTTTCTGTCAGGGTCAGCCATCGGCTACTACGGATCCCGGGCCGACACCGTTCTTCCTGAGACTGCCGCGCCAGGGGACGGCTTCCTCGCGGACCTGACAGGAATGTGGGAATCGGCCGCCCAACCGGCCATCGACGCAGGTATTCCTACCGCGTTTGGTCGGACCGCGCTCGTCTTGGATGGCGTGGGCGGTTCGTTCCCGAGGATGCTGCTGCCCTACAAATTCGGCGTGGGCGGTCCGATCGGTTCAGGGAAGCAATGGTGGAGCTGGATCACGTTGCGCGACGAGGTCAGGGCCATCATGCATGTCGTTGACCGAGGGATCACTGGACCGGTGAACCTCAGTGCTCCCGAGCCGATCCGAAATGCGGACTTTGCCAAAGCGCTCGGCCGGGCGATGCACCGCCCGGCTGTGATCCCGGCCCCGGGATTCGGCCTGAAACTGTTGCTCGGATCGGAATTCGCCGATCAGGTCTTGCTGGCGAGCCAGCGTGTCCTTCCCCGGGTCCTTGCCGAAACGGGATTTGAATACCTCGACCCCGACCTACCCGATGCTCTGAGCCGCATCCTTGATTCGTAACGGCATCAAGCCGAGTGCAGCTCGACAACCCGACGGTCCGACTGGACGTCTTGTCGGTTGAGTTCGCGGGCAATGTCGTCGACATGGGCG
>JAENVV010000331.1 GCA_016650365.1 Acidimicrobiia bacterium | reverse complement strand
TACACAGCTGCTCCCGCAGCAGCATCGACCGGCATTCCTCCGATCGAGAAGCTCGACCTTCCCGACGTCGGCAAGGCTGGTGCCAAGATCACCGGTACCCACGTCGAAGAAAGGGAAGGCCCCAAACTCGAGGAGGCCGCCGTGATTGTCTCCGGAGGCCGGGGTCTCGGTTCGGCCGACAACTATCAGCTGATTGAGCAACTCGGAAAGCTTCTCAAGGCGGCCACCGGAGCGACCCGAGCCATCGTCGATGCAGGATGGGTTCCCTACGCCAAGCAAGTCGGCCAGACGGGGAAGACCGTCAAACCTGATGTGTACATCGCCGCCGGCATCTCAGGTGCCATGCAGCACCTTGTCGGTATGAAAGACTCGAAGGTGATCATCGCCATCAACAAAGACGCCGACGCTCCCATCTTCACCGTTGCCGACCTCGGCATCGTGGGCGATGTCAAGACAGTCCTCCCCAAACTGATCGAGGCTCTGGAAAAGCGATAGTTGCGGGATGCCCGGCCCTTCTGACTGGTGTACCGATAGGTGGACCGCCCAACAAGCCCTATAGAAGGACCCCGAACGCACCGGCAATCGCCGGAGCCCAGAAAGTTGCCGGGATCGGGCCTGCCCCGACCTCTGCCGCCAGCTTTCGTCGAGCGGGGTGCCCACCGGTAACCAGCGCCAACTGCTCCCTCGTGTGGGCTCCGCCATGGGCGCCTTTCAGGATCGCCGATTCGAAAGGGCCGAAATAGCGACCTACCCCGCACCACGTGAGCACATTGCCATCGGCAAGGAGCTCCCACCCTTCTACTCCCTCGATCGTCGAAAGAACCGCGGGATCACCAAGTCCAGAGATCAGAGCAGCGCTGCCTTCGTCAACGATGATGAGATCGTCATCAAGATGGTGGCGAAGGTCGATACCGGGACCGTCGACGGTGTCCTGGACGTGGTCACTCACCACAACTATCAACGTCTCATCCCAATCGCCGCCAATGGCTTCATCGATCTCCCGAACCCGC
>JAENVV010000330.1 GCA_016650365.1 Acidimicrobiia bacterium | reverse complement strand
TTCTGATCGATCGAGATGGCCGGAGACAGCCCCTCGATGAAATCAACGTCAGGCTTGTCCATTTGTCCGAGGAACTGGCGGGCATAGGCCGACAAACTTTCGACATATCGCCGCTGCCCTTCGGCATAAATGGTGTCGAATGCCAAGGACGACTTCCCCGAGCCGCTTAGGCCCGTAAACACGATGAGCTGATCTCGGGGTAGCTCCAGCGACAGGTTCTTCAGGTTATGGGCACGGGCGCCCCGAATAGAAATGGAATTAGCAGACACGACGACCGATTGTACAGGACAGGGGGATTACCGCATCGATGCATTTCACCTCGCGACACGGCCTGAATGGGAGGAGTCAAGGTGGTTCGCAACCCAACCGATATGATGTGATGAGCCGAACAGGAACCGCTCCCACCGTGAAAGAAATAAAGGTCATCGTGACCATGCCGGCCTATGAGGCCGCCATGACGCTCGAAAAGACGCTCAATGACCTTCCACCGGGGGTGGCAGGCGAAATCATTGTCGTCGACGACTTCAGCAGCGACAACACCAGCGAAGTGGCAAAATCTCTCGGACTCACTGTCATCCGACATCCGGAGAATCGTGGCTACGGGGGCAACCAAAAAACGTGTTACAAAGCTGCCCTGGGAGCTGGAGCGGACATTGTCGTTATGCTTCACCCCGACTATCAGTACGATCCCAAAGCCGTGCCACTGCTCATCGGACCTCTGCTATCGGGAGATGCCGACATGACGTTTGGCTCCCGGTTCGCCGGTATGTCCGACCCCCGGGAGGGCGGGATGCCGCTGTACCGATACGTCGGTAATCGCCTCACCACCAAATTCCAAAACGTAGTCATGGGTACCCGTTTTACCGAACTGCACTCGGGCATGCGCGCCTACAGTCGCGAGTGCCTACTCTCGATGCCATTCCTGACATACAGCGACGACTTCTCGTTCGACGCCCAATTCATAACCGAAGCTATCGGCCGTCGCCAACGTATCATCGAGGTGCCGATACCGACCCGATACACTCTCGAGTCGTCGTCTATTGCCGTCGGCCCTTCACTTCGGTATGTGTGGGCGAGTGCCCGTCTGGCGCTGAAATCCCGAGCCAAATGGGGACGAAGGGGACGATCATCAAAGCTGGTCCCGGCCGCGGCTCGGCGCCATTCGGGCGTAGCTACCGCGGCCGGGCCGTGTATCCGATGCGACTCGCGATCCCATGTCCTGGTCTACGAAGCCAATGCCGACGGGCCGGTCGACCCGACGGAATATCGTTGCACCACGTCGGGACTGAATGTCCATGACGACATCATCCAATGCCAGGTTTGCGGTTTGCTCTCGGCCAACGGCGGGCCAACGACCAGCGAGATTCTCGCGGGATACGCAACCGTGGAGGATGCGTCATACCTCAACGAGATCGAAGTACGGCAGGGAGTGTTCGAGTGGATGCTCGCCCAGCTAGATCCATACATAAGTTCCGGTCGACGACTGCTGGAGTTCGGTAGCCACGTCGGCATGTTTCTGTCCGTTGCCGACAACCGTGGCTGGGAGGCGACGGGCTTCGAACCCTCGCTCTGGTCGGTGGCCTGGGGAGCAAAGAACCTGGCTGTCGACCTCCAGCAGGGCACGATCGAGGGGTTCGAAACCGAAGAACCCTACGACGTGGTCGCCATGCTCGACGTCCTTGAACACGTCGTCAACCCTCGTCTCGCTCTCGACAAGGCCAACCAGGCATTGCAGGACAATGGACTCCTACTCCTGTCAACCGTAAACACCGAGAGCCTCCACGGCCGAATTCGACGCGGCAGATGGCCTTGGTTCATTCGCAGCCACCTGCACTATTTCACACCCGAAACCCTCACTGGACTTCTCCGTGACACAGGATTCGAACCGCTGGAATGGAAAGTCGTTCCCCGCCCGCTTC
>JAENVV010000329.1 GCA_016650365.1 Acidimicrobiia bacterium | reverse complement strand
GCGTACCCCAGGTGGACTTCTGAAACGATCGTTCCTCGCGGTTGGAGGGCTGCTTGTTCTGGCGGCGCTGTTTGCGCCTGCCGCTCAGGCTCAGTCAAAGTCGTTTCGGTTCCCCGACGTCAATGTCGCCGTTGAACTCACCGACGATGGCACGGTCGTCGTTACAGAAAACCTGACGTTCTCTTTCAGTGGCTCATTCGAAGGTGCCTACCGCGACATCCCTGTGCGACGAGGAGAAACCATTTCGGCCGTGACCGTTTCCGAATTTGGTGCCCAATATCAGCCAGGGGGATCCACGGAGCTTGGTTCGACGGACACTCCAGGCACGTTTGGTGTCGAGGACGTGGGTTCGGTCACACGGGTGGTTTGGCACTATCAGGCCAGCGACGAGGAGCGGACGTTCACCGTCAGGTATGCGCTCACCGGACTGGCCGTCGCGTATGACGACGTGGTCGATATCAACCTCCAGGTCTGGGGTGACCAGTGGGACGTGGGGGTAAGCCGTCTCACAGCTGGATTCCTCGGTCCCGGGGATCCCCCATCGGGTGAAGTATTGGTGTTCGGCCATCCAACTGATGTTGATGGGAGCACGTCGCTGGGAGTCGATGGAGTATCTCCTGATTTGTCGGCACGCAACATCCCTGCGCATCAGTTCGTGGAGATGCGCGTCGTGGTGCCCCGGTCGGTTTTGACCTCAACCGCGGGAGCCAAGGTTGTTTCCGGCCCGGGTCTTGCAGCCATCATGGCCGACGAACAAGCCGAGGCTGACCGGGCAGATCAGCGAGCGAAAAGCCTCTGGACAGCCCTCATTGCGGTAGCCCTGGCGTTTGCTGCTTATCCTCTGGCCGTGTTGGTCGGATTTGGTCTCTACGGGTCAGAGCCACGGATTGATTACGACCGTGAGTATGAGCAGGCCCCACCGGCCGACACGCCACCGGCCATTGTCGATGCCCTGGCCCGCCAGGGGATGGTCGACGAACGCGGCTTCACCGCGACACTTTTCGACCTGATCCGGCGCGGCCGCTACACGGCAACCCCGGCCACGGTTGAGAAGGCCACCTGGCTCGGATTGCGAACGGAGCAGATCACCGATCTTGAGATCGGTATGGGTCTCAACACGGTCCCACTCGAGAGCCATGAACGGCCGGTAGTGGCCATCATCGATCGTATCGTTGCCGACGGGCCCCTGCCGCTCACCGAGTTCCGGCGAGAACTTCGCGAAGATCCCGCGGAGAATCACGCCGACTATGAGCTCTTCAAGAAAGCTTCCGCCGCCGCGCTCAAGCAACGTGGGCTGCTCGACACGATTGGCAAGCGGTATCCGCCCTTTCTGATTCTGGGCGTCATCGTGGTGGCCTTGCTTGGTGCCCTGGCCCTTCCGCGGGTGCTCGGCACACGGTTGTCTTTTGAGGCGAAGTCGCTCATGGAGGTGGGCTTCTTCGGCTTTGGGATCACCGGAGTGTTCCTGAGTGTGGTTCTCGCGGCAAAGACCAAACTCTGGGTGCGGCGAACCCGGGAGGGTGCCCTTCTCAATGAGCGTTGGAAGGCGTTTCGGCGATACCTTGAAGACTTCAGCCGACTCGAAGAAGCCCCCGCCCTGTCACTCGGGCTATGGGAGGAGTACCTCGTGTACGGCATTGCCCTTGGAGTCGCCGAAGATGTCCTCGAGGCAGCACGGCTGTACGCCCCTCAAGACCTTGAGCAGACCTCGAGTGTCTATTGGTACGGAAGTCACGGCTATTCGGGCGGGCACTCGAGCAACGCCATTTCGGGCATTGAATCGGCGCTATCGGGAGCGTTTGCGCCGCCGGCCTCATCAGGAGGCGGGGGAGGGTTCTCGGGTGGCGGTGGTGG
>JAENVV010000328.1 GCA_016650365.1 Acidimicrobiia bacterium | reverse complement strand
GGCCCGAACCCTCCCCCGACGTCCGGAGCGATCACACGGACCTTGTCACCTTCGAGTCCTAGAAACTCGACGAGATGGGTACGAAGCGGAAAGGGCGACTGAGTCGATGACCACACAACCAGTTCACCGAAGGCATCATCGACAACCGCCACAACCCCGCGCGGTTCCATGGATGCGCACGCTCCGCGATGCTGATGGACGTGCACGTCGATGACGTTGCTGGCCACCTCGAAAGCTGCGTCGATATCGCCATACTTGGCGTGCATGGTGGCGACCAGATTCGAATCAAGATCACTGTGCGCCATCGGCGTTCCGTCGTCAAGCGCCGTAAGGTGTCCAACGACCACAGGTAACGGGTCATATTCGACAAATACCAGTTCGGCCGCGTCCACCGCCTGACGGCGGGATTCGGCAACGACCGCCACCACCGCCTCCCCGACATAGGCCACCTCGTCGAGCGCCAGGGCGAACCCTTGCTTCGAACCAGCCACAGCCGGAGCCGGGAACAAGTTCGGCATACGATCCGTCAGACCGAGATCGGTCCCTGAATACACACCCAGAACCCCCGGCATCGTGCGAGCTTCGTCGGCCTCTATTCCAACAATGCGGGCGTGGGCCTCCGGGGAGCGAACAAAAACCACGAAGTGCGTGTCGGGGCGGTTGATGTCGTCGACATACTGTCCCTGGCCTTGAATCAGGCGCGGATCTTCGAGCCTCCGCAGCGGTGCACCGATCACTGAACGTCGTCCGGGACCGCGCCGACGACTGCCAATTTCGACTTGGGCGGACCGTCGCTCATCTGGTGATGCCAGATCGCTTCTCGAGGAATCGAAGGAGCGCAGCCGCATCAAGGTCGCCTAGTCCTTCTGCGCTTGACTCGCGGTAGATCTCCAGAGATGTATCCAGCAGCGGCGTCACCGCACCTTTTGACTCGGCGAACGCTTTGATGATCGTGGCATCCTTGAGAATGATGTCGAGCCGGGCTGCGGGGGGGTCGTAGTGATCAGCGACCATCATCGGACCACGAATATCAAAGATCTTCGATGCGCCGACTCCGTCGGACATAACCGTCTGGACCAGGGCCGGGTCCATCCCGGCAGCCAGGCCGAGAACATGGGCTTCGGCGGTTGACAAGTTGTGGATGGCGACCAACAAGTTGGCAATGTATTTCATGATCGATCCGTTGCCGAATTCGCCAAGGTGATAACTGGACCTTCCGATCACATCGAAGATCGACTTGGCCCGGTCGTAGCCCTCTTTCGAACCTGAGGCGAAGACCACCAGCGACGCATCGGCGGCCTGCAGTCCGGTACCGGATAGGGGCACATCCATGAGTTCGACTCCCGCCGCGGCGAGCACGTCAAATGCGGCATGTTTGGCCTCAAGGGGGAAGGTTCCCGTATCGATGCAGAGCAGGTTGGCGTGGGCGGCGCCCGCCACTTCGGCAGCGACCGACTCAAGAATCGGGACCTTGGGCAACGAGAAGACAACAATCCCACTCGCCCTGGCCACATCACCGGGCGAGGCCTCGGCAATGCCGCCACGGGAGATGAACGTTTCCATGCGACCCGGATCAGGGTCGTATCCATGAACCTCGCGGCCGGCTGCCAGGAGATGTTTTGTCATCTCCGAGCCCATCACCCCGATCCCCACATACCCAATGACGTCGGCTGAATCTGGCATGAGGACCCTCTCCAAGATGCGTTAACGCCCCCACCGGGGCTGAGATTGCATCATATACGATTCGTGCCGACCGGCGTCCCTCGTTCCCCCCGGTTTGTTGACCGAAATCGGCTAAGAATCCGCATGGCGACCTGAAGTTACGGAAGCATCGGCGACGCCTCAAGTTTTTCTCAAGCCCCGTCCTGTACGTTTCTGCCAGGTTGATGCGTAATGAGAGGAGGGGACGATGGCAGTCGAAGCGGCATCGTTCGAATCGACGGCGTATGGTTCCAAAATGAGGTTCCGGGTACTCGGCCCTCTCGTTGCCGAGTCCGACGGGACCGCAGTCGGACTAGGTGGGCCCAAGCAACGGGCGGTGTTGGGGATGCTGCTCGCCGCCGCGGGCAAACCGGTCTCGGTTGACACTCTGACCGATGGCATCTGGGGCCATGAACCACCCGGGAATGTGGCCGGTTCCATCCACTCGTATGTCTCCCACCTCAGGGCTGCCATCGGCGGCGGCATCGAGCGGGTGGGGACCGCCTATCGGATCGACCTGCAATCAAACGATCTCGACTCATCGGCCTTCGAGACCATGGCCAACGAAGGTCGCGGCCTCATCGCCGCCAACCCGACCAAGGCTGCCGAGACGTTGCGGACCGCACTCTCGCTGTGGCATGGGCGCCCCTACGGCGACCTTGACAATATCCCGGGCCTCGATGCCGAAGTTCGACGACTCGAAGACCTCAGGATGCAAGCAGTCGAAGCCCGTATCGATGCCGACCTCGCCATCGGACGCCATGATGCGGTTATCGGCGAACTCGAAGCCCTCGCTACCGAGCATCCACTTCGTGAGGGTTTTCGGGCCCGCCACATGCTGGCTCTGTATCGAGCGGGCCGCCAGGCCGAAGCCTTGCGGGCGTATCAAAAGACCCGTGACGTGCTGGTTGCCGAGCTGGGTGTAGATCCGTCGCCGGAACTCCAGAAACTAGAAGAACGAATCCTTGCTCATGATCCCGGCCTGTCCTCACCCCAGGATGTCGTGACCCAGGAAGTGGCCTTGCTATTCACCGACCTCGAGGGGTCCACGGTCATGTGGGAAACACGACCCGAGCAGATGCGCGATGCCCTCACCCGCCATGACGAGTTCCTAACCGACGCCATCGAGGCGGCCGACGGCCGCATTTTCAAACACACCGGTGACGGAGTCCTTGCCGTATTCGCCGATGTCCCCGCCGCAGCAGGGGCGGCCATCGCCATTCAGCGGTCCATGCACGGATTCGACTGGGGCATCCTCGGCGAGCTAAAGGTCCGGGTCGGGATCGATCGTGGCGAAGTAGAGGCTCGAGGCGGCGATTTCTTTGGTCCGCCAGTCAACCGGGTCGCCCGACTCATGTCGGCCGCTCATGGCGGCCAAATCGTTCTATCGGCGACGGCGAACGAATCTCTACGAAGTGAAGCAGGTATCCAGGTCCTGAACCTTGGTGAGCACCGGTTCAGGGGACTTGGGGCACCACAACAGGTCTACCAGTTGGTCGCCGATGGACTGCCGTCGCAGTTCGCAACACTCCGGGTCGACGCAGCATCGCCGGACACCCACCGTCAGTTCGGCGATGCGATCCGGGGTTACGAGATCCGCGAACGTATCGGGGCAGGTCGTTTTGGCATCGTCTACCGGGCCTACCAACCGTCTGTAGGACGAGAGGTCGCTGTCAAGGTCGTGCGTCCCGAGTTCGCCAATCATCCCGAGTTCGTTCGCCGATTCGAGGGCGAAGCTCGCCTGGTCGCCAAGCTCGAGCATCCGCACATTGTCTCCCTCTATGACTTTTGGAGAGACCACGAAGGCGCCTACCTGGTCATGCCGTATCTCGCAGGCAGAAGCCTGGCCGGTTCACCGTTCGGGGCGCTTCCGATCGAACGGGTCCTTCCCATTCTGCGACAAGTCGGGTCGGCACTCGCCTACGCCCACCGCCAGGGGGTTATCCATCGTGACATCAAACCGGCCAATATCTTGTTGGACGGAGAAGGAAACGCCTATCTGGCCGATTTCGGAATGGCCATCCGCGCCGTCGAGCGAGCCGCGGGTTTGCTCCCCAGCTCGCAGGTCTACCGGGCGCCCGAGGATCGCGACGGGCAGGCGCTGGACGCTCGCACCGACGTGTACTCGCTGGGCTCGGTAGCGATCGAACTGTTGACCGGGGCCGAACCAAATGCTGATTCGTTCCGGTTCATGTCCGAACCGCTCGCCGCGGTTCTCGAGGCAGCCATAGCTGCCGACCGGGAACAACGCCCGACTTCGGTTGATGACTTCCTAGCCCGCATCGAGGCTGCGGTTGGTGATTCGATTGCATCGGCGCCACCCCTGGCACAGATGTCGATCCGGAACCCGTACAAGGGTCTGTCCGCCTTCGATGTCAACGACGCCCGGGATTTCTTTGGTCGTGACGACGAGATCAACCAACTTGTCACCCTGATCGCCACACACCGCCTCGTGACGGTCGTAGGTCCTTCGGGGTCCGGCAAGTCGTCATTGGTGCGAGCCGGACTCCTGCCTGCCCTGGCCCGGGGTGCCGTGGGCGGATCCGAAATGTGGCTGACGGCAACCACCGTGCCGGGTGGTCACCCGTTCGATGAACTGGCCACGGTCCTCGGGGAACTCGCCACCGAACCGATGGGAGACCTTGCCGCCGAGTTACGAACCGACGACCACGGCTTGATGCGCATCGTCAAGCGTCTCCTCCAGGGTTTGGAGGGTGATCTCGTCCTGGTCATCGACCAGTTCGAGGAGTTGTACACCCTCGTCGCTGACGAGACCATTCGCCGGGCCTTTACCCAATCGCTGGTGGCCGCGGTCACCGATCCAAAGTCCCGCCTGCGGGTGGTGACCACCATGCGGGCCGACTTCTTCGATCGGCCACTGTCGGATGACCTGCTCGCCGAACACGTATCGAGTGCGTTACTGGCGGTGGGTGTGCCGAGCGCCGCCGCCCTAACCCAGGCCATCGAGCGTCCCGCGCTCGGCGCCGGACTCAGAATCGATCCCGGACTCGCCCCGCGCATCGTCGCTGATGTCCAGGATACCCCTGGCGCGCTGCCGCTCATGCAGTTCGTGCTGACCGACCTGGCCCAGCGATCGACCGATGGCCATATCCGTCTCGGTGCTTACGACGAGAGCGGTGGCGTCGTGGGAGCGATCGGCCGACGAGCGTCGGAAACATACGATGAGCTGTCAGCCTCCGAGAAGATCGTCGCCGAGCAGGTATTCCTCCGCCTGGTGACCGTGTCCGACGAAGCCGACGATGTGCGCCGACGGGTCCGACGGTTGGAGCTGGAAACGCTCGGCCTCGACCGAACCGACCTCGACGCGGTCCTTGACGGGTTCGGATCAGCCCGCCTGCTGACTTTCGACCGTGACCCGATCACTCGCGGACCGACCGTGGAAGTTGCCCACGAGGCCCTGTTGAGGGAATGGCCCCTGTTCCGGGATTGGGTCGGAGAGAGGCGCGACGCCCTCATCATCCAGCGACGTTTCACGACCGCGCTCGACGAGTGGAATGCCGGGAACCAGACCGAAGATCTCCTCCCGACCGGCGGTCGCCTCGCCCAGTTCGAAGAATGGGCCGCCGATCCCCTGGTACGTCTGTCCGAAAACGAGTACCGCTTCCTCGAATCGTCGATTGCCCTGCGCGACCGCGACACGGCCGAGCGCCGCCGCCGCCGCAAAATGATCATGTCCGGCTTCGCCGCCGCGTCGGTACTAGCTTCAGCATTGGCTCTCGCCGCCTGGGTTCAGGGAAACCATGCGAAGAACCAAGCGCTAGTCGCTGATGCACAACGTCTCGTCCTTGAAGCCGGAAAGGTCCTCGAATTCGACCCCGAGCTAAGCAGCCTCATCGCGTTGGAAGCGATCGGCGGCTTTCAACGCGCCGGGGTCGAAATATCCGGAGGGGCAGTTTCTGCGCTACGGGCAGCTATCGCAGCTGACCGCGTTGTCCTCCGGATCCCCGGCGGAGGGTTCGTCGACGCCGATTCAACGGGAAAACTTCTGGCGACCTCTGATGGCGAAAGCGGCGTCGACGTAGTTCGACTTGCCGATCGACAGGTGATTGAGCATTACGCAAGCCAAGGCGGGCGTGCGACCTCGGTCCTCTTCAGCGCGGACGGAAAATACCTGGCCATTATGGAGGAAAACACTGTGCCGCCGGTGACACTCTGGGACCGATCAACTCACGAATCTGTTCGAATTGGGACAACAGCAAATATGTCGCTCTCTCCGCCGATGGACTTCAGTCCAGATGGTGAGCTTATTGCATTTGACACCGATGAGTCAGTGGAGGTGTGGACGGTTCAACATCCGGAGCTCGTCTACCTTCCAAAGCGGCCCGCCGGGGGGCCGTCTTTTGGAACTAATGGGTTACTCGCCTACGCATATGGTTTCGAAGATGACAAGGACTTCGGGTTGGAGATCGTCGAACCTGGTGATTGGACCGTCGAGTTCACCCAAGCAATGGACTTCCAGCCGAACTTCGCCAGATGGTCCCCAGACCAGTCCCTGATTGCGCTGGCCAACCAACAGATATCAGTTGTAGTTGACTCATCGACGGGTGATGAAATTTCGAGAACGGCATCCGATCGATCGTTTAGGCCCGCGTGGCTCCCGTCCGGCGAGAACTATGTGACAGGCGGCGAGTCGGTGTTACGGGTTCAAGAAGCGGGCACTGGAGCCACCGTTCTAGAACTCCTGGGTGGCGGTGGATCATGGAGCTACGTACCGATACCAGGGACCGGACTGCTGGCAAGCGCAGAGTTCCTGGGGGTGGAGACGGTTGTCTACGACACATCCTCGGAATCCGGGTTCGAGATCTACGGTTGGAGCACGGGATCCGACATGAACGATTCTGTCACGTATTCCAACGGCGCTGACCTCGTCGTGACCGGCCCATCCGGGGCTTCATTGCTGGCGTCGGATACGGGGACGACGATCGTTGAAACGGTCCGCTTGGAGGACGCTGAATTCGGCCCCAGGACCAACGGTTCCGGAGATGTCCTGTCACTCCGAAGGGATGACGGCACATGGGAGGTTCGCAATGTTGACGACGGGAAAACAATATATGAGGCCCCGGGTGGCTGGATGATCATAAACGTCAATTGGGACGGCTCCCAGGCCTTGGTCATGTTCGAGGACTCTGACTCATGTCGGGTCCAGATCGTTTCGACCGCGGACGACTTTGCAACGAGCGACTTGCCGGCGGGTTGCCTTTACAACGCGACATTCAGCCGCAGCGGCAAAATGGTCGCTACATACAACAACGGAGACCGAGACCGACCATTCTTATCTTTCTTTGATTCGCACACCGGGGAACTGCTCGGGTTCATCGATCAGATCAACATGGAAGGGATTGCTGGCGACTTCACTATTGATGAGAGACAGTTCCTTTTGGGCAGCGGAAATGGCCCTCTTTACGTGATAGACCTCGAGAAACTCTTCGCGGGCGTTCCAACGGCCGAAGCCATAGCTAGGAAGATTCCTGCCCATGACACTCTCATACTGATGGTCAAAGCATCGCCCGACGGAAAGAGAGTCGCAAGCTCGGCATGGACGGAACCCGTCCGAATCTGGGACATTGAGACCGGGGTTCTAGTTACCGAAATTGGCGACAGACTCAGCGCTGGTCTCTACGACGCGACATTCCATCCGACGAGACCAGAATTTGCAGTTCTGTGGCCACCGAACCAAGTCCGTGTATATACCTCGGACACGGACCAACTGATCGAGATCGCCAAATCGCAGCTGAGTCGAGAAATGACCGATGAAGAGTGCACGCAGTACTTCCAAGGTCCTTGCCCTGTCGGAGGGTCTGGTTAGGGGTTCTTCGAAGCCGACTGGATGGCTTGCCAGACGTTGAAGGGTTTTAGGGGCATGTCGATGTGGGTTACTCCGAGCGGCCGCAACGCATCGAGAACCGCGTTGACGATCGCCGGCGGGGCACCGATGCAGCCGGCCTCACCACTGCCTTTGACACCTAGCGGATTCGACGGGGCGGGGGTGAACACCCTGCCGAAGACGAGGGGTGGAATGTCGGTGGCATGCGGAATCGAGTAATCCATCAGGGTGGCCGACTGCAGCTGGCCTCCTTCGTCGTACCGAACTTCTTCGTACATTGCCTGACCGAGGCCCTGGACCAGGGAGCCCTGGGTCTGGCCCTCGACGATCATCGGATTGAGTACGTTTCCGCAGTCGTCAACCGCCACCAGTCGGAGAATCTGAATCTCTCCGGTTTCGGGATTCACCTCGGCAACTGCCGCATAGACCCCGTTCGGAAACGTCTGGGCGCCCGGTGAGTAGAACTCCTCCTCCGCCAGCTGCACATTCTCCAGCTCGGCAGCCGCGGCCACCTCTGCGAGACTTACCCCCATCCCCGGCACTCCGACCACCCGGAACACGCCTCGTTCGATAATGAGATCCTCCGGCGACGCTTCCAGCATCGAGGCGGCCCGCTTCTTGGCCTGGTCGAACACGGCGTG
>JAENVV010000327.1 GCA_016650365.1 Acidimicrobiia bacterium | reverse complement strand
GCGTCATAGTCCGTGAGACGCTTGCCCCGGTATTGCATATCGGGGACATCACCCGAGAGGTCGATGGCGAACCGGAGCGTATTCAGAACGCGGACCTCATGGCCGCGTTCAAGAGCAGCAGTCTTGAGGCGCTGGGTGCTGTAGGCGTGGGGTGCCCTGGACAATACGGCGAGCTTCATCGTTCAGATTCCTTTGTTGGCTTGCTCGATAGAAGAAATGACCGACTCGGATGTACGAGGAAATGTTTTCGAATGGCCGATCGACCCAAGAGCATTCGAAAGCCCATGTCATCACGTGACGTCAGGCTGATTTCGATCGGCCATTCGACCTTGCCGATTCTGGCGGTCGTCAGTATCACCGGTCTGAGTTCGGACTTTCCGTTCGATGACCTGACCCGACGAAAAGTGAGAACCTCACAGCTAACTGCTTCCGAATGGCGGGCCGACCGCTGGTCGGGATGGATTTCAAATGAGGCGGTGGTGACTCCGGCGACCTCGGAGAGAGTCAGATCAAACGCGTGCAAGGCCGACGTCCGGGCCCCGGTGTCGATTTTGGCCTTCACGGGGTATCCGGCCAGTTCAGGGAGGTCGACAAACTCCCGCCAGCCGATCACGGGTCTCGGCTTCTTTCGGGTAGTCATCGCAGCGGAGTATTACAGAGCGGTGCTCAGGTGGCAACACCAACCGCGTGATCCTGACCGAGCCGTCCCCGCCCTCTTGGCGGAGAGTCTGTAGGTCGGCGGGCGTAGCGATAACCTAGGCATCATCGAGAACTACCTCAATCAGGAGGCCGGAATCAACGGAGTATACAAACCCGGTGATATGGCCCTTGTGGCGAAGAAACGGGGTCAGATGCAGGCGCCGCATCGATTGTCGCACGTCGGTGTACGGGTCCGTGAACGACTCAAGGGCCCACCAGGGTCGAATGCCGAGTTCAGCCTCAAGATCTGCCTTGAACCCGTCCTCGGTCACGTTTTCGAGCCCGCAGTTGGTGTGATGAATGAGGACGATCTCTTCGGTACCGAGCGCTCGCTGCGAGAGACAGAGAGAGCGAATTACGTCATCGGTCACGACCCCTCCTGCGTTGCGAATCACATGGGCTTCGCCATTTTTCAACCCAAGCATCTTGAAGATGTCCATTCGGGAGTCCATACAAGCTACGACGGCCAGCTTGCGCTTCGGCCGAACGCTTAGATGGCCTTCGGTGAAATCACCGGCGAACTCGGCGTTCTTCTCGAGCATTTCAGAGATATTGGGTGAAAACATGCGAGCCACGCTAGCGGGGACTGTCTACAACGTACCCATGGCAGGGTCAACCGTTCGCTTGGTATGTCCAAGGTGCCCCGAACGTGTTTGGAGGGGAAGGCGCCCGGGCTTGGGTAAGGACGCTTTCCCCTCCACCAGGGTATTCATAGCCGGAGTGGCCCCAGAACGCGCACCCTCGACCGAGCGTGCACAGTTCGTTGGCAGACCGGTGGCCGGTCGTTCCTTAGAAGGACCGATCTCCCCGAACCAACGCAAGCGGAGTCATGACTAGCAGGTAGAGATCGAGTAGCAACCCGCGGCAGCCAACATAGGTCAGGTCGAGGCGCATACGCTCTTCGAAGCTTGTCTCGGACCGGCGGAATACCTGCCAGAGTCCGGTGACTCCAGGAGCGACGGAGTTCCGCCGCTTGAACTCTTCAACGCTCAGCTCGGCAACCTCTTCGTCGACAAGGGGCCGCGGCCCAACCAGCGACATAGAACTGCCAAGCACATTGAAGAGTTGCGGCAATTCATCAATTCCGGTTCTTCGGATGAATCTTCCGACCCGGGTGATTCGCGGATCGTTCGGCGACTTGTAAACCGGCGAGTTGACTCGATGCTCGTCGAGTGCAATGACATCGGCGATATCTGCGTGGGTCACGTCGCTGCGCATAGACCGGAACTTCCATACCCTGAAGGGTTGGCCACGGCGCCCTACCCGCTCGTGCAGATAGAACACCGGCCCTGGCGAAGTGGCCTTGATGGCGACAGCAACCCCAATCATCAGCGGCAAAGCCAGTACGAGCAAGACGGCCGCGCCAATGATGTCGAGCATACGTTTCGCATATACGCCCCGAGCCTCGGCACCCGGCGACAGGTCCGTGCGGACCTGTAGCTGAATGGTGCGTGGTCCGATCGCGGCGAACGGCAGCTGTAGCCTTACTGAGCCCGTGTCCAACCCATCGGTCAGATCAAGCTCAGTGGTTTCCCCCAATTGCATGGATCTTGCGACCCATGTGCGGGCATATGGTGACGCCCAGTTTCCCCCCGTCACGGTGCCTCCCAGCGGTAGTGACCCTGACTGACCATCTACCCAATCGAAACCCTGGTCCCCCGACCGCAATCATGCGTTCAAACCTGAGGCCTCGATAGATGGCCACTTACGTTTACACTGCCACTCTAACATCACACTCTGTGTGGTGGGGGGATTTATATCGCGGCCTATAATGCCTTACCTCTCGGGGGATTACGGCTAATAGGGAGAGTTTTGTGGCGGTGCTCTGTTATCACTCTGTGTGCGATGCATGGAATAGTCCTTTGGCGATGGGCACGACGGACTTTGCCGCCCAATGTGAGTGGTTGGCCCGGCGATTCAAGGTCGTTGACCTACCGACCGCGGTATCGCTCCTTGACCGCCGCGGTCTGCTTCCCGGGCGAGTGGGCACCCTCACGTTCGACGACGGATTCGCCGACAACTTTGACAACGCATTGCCTGCGCTCCGTCGTTCAGGGCTTACTGGAGCCGTGTTTGTCGTAGCTGCGACGCTTGATCGCGGTCATGGCGTCGACTGGGTGGATGACCCGCCAGAATTTCAGTTGGAGACGCTCACCCGATCCCAGATCGAGACCATGTCTGATGAAGGGATCCACATTGGGTCTCATTCGCTGTTTCACAAGGATCTCACAACCCTTGACTATGCCGAATGTCTCCAAGACCTCGAAACGAGCAAGGCGATCCTGGAGGAGATCGTGCGTCGGCCCGTTCCCTATCTGGCGTATCCCCGGGGTCTTTGGAATGACGTCGTGGCGAAGGCTGCCAAGGCGGCTGGTTATCTCGGGGCGTTCAGCCTCCCGACTGGGCCTGAAACCGTCGGACCATTCTCGCTTCCGCGGGTCGGGATTTATCGAGACAACGGACCGCTGCAGTTCAAGGTGAAAAACCTGAGGGTGTACCAGTCGGCGCGCACCTCCAGGATCTACAAGGCGGTGCGAGGCTGACCCGCCGCCCGGTCGATCACGTCGACAATCTCGCTCATCGTGTGGGTCAGCGAATAGTGGGTCAGAGCTGCGGCTCGTGCGTTCTTTGCGAGCTGCCCCCGCAGCTGGTGGTCGCTTAACAGCTCCTCCAATGTCGCCGCCAACGCTTCCGGATCTTTCGGTTCGACCAACCGTCCCACAGAATCGTCGATGATCAGCGGAATCTGGCCAACTCGCGTTGCGACGACCGGTAGCCCGCTGGCGAGCGCTTCAAGGATGGAGAGAGGCATTGCTTCAAACCAGGACGGCAGGCAGAAGATGTCGGCGTCTCGGAAGTAGTCAGCCATCCGGTCGTGCGGGAGGGACCCGACTAGTTCCTCCCCCCCGGTTGCAGCGGAACGAACCGAGGCTTCTTCTTCAGCACCTTCGTCCGGTCTGCCGCCCACGATCACGAGCCGATGTTTGACTCCTCTGGTGATTAGGGCATGGGAAGCTTCGATCAAGTCCACCACCCCTTTTCGGTGGGTGAGGATGCCAGCGAACACGATGACGGGCACGGCCGCTTGCCGGGACGGATCAGGCGCGAACGTGTTGGTGTCGACCCCGTTGTAAATCGTGCGTGTCCGATCAGCGCCGATAGCTCTAGTAATGCCGTCCGAAACAGAAACCACCTCCGTGGCGGTCATCAGGGCAGTCCGAATCAGCCAGCGCTTCCAACGCGAGTCGGCCCACTCCGGAAGGGAACCGCCGTGCACATGCAAGATGGTCGCAGCCCCCCTGAGGCGGGCGGCCAGGAGTAGCAAAGCTGCCCGAACGAGCGTTACGGCCGGAACGAAGGAACTGTGCAAATGGACGACGTCAAAACTCCCGGCCGTTCGAAAAACGCTCCAGATATCGGACAGGGTGCGGGATACGTTCGTCGAACTGAATACCCCGGCTCGATATTCGGTCTGTCGAGTCAGGTTGAGTAACTGAACCTCGTAGCGCGGCATTAACTCCCTTTGCAGGGTGTTAAGCATTGAGGAGATACCGCCCGAGTCGGGAGGTCCTTTGCCAACGAGGAGGATGGAAACCTTTGTCACGAGTACCCGATGGTAGCGTTCCGACCATTGTGGACCACGATCGAGATGCAGGATGGACATCGGACGGCTGGCTCGATACGAACGCGTTCGAACAATCCATCCAGAACCTTGGTTATGAATCGAGAAAGGCTACGACTCGGACGCCGGAGCTGACCGAGCTTGACTTCTGGGGTGAGATCGGCGACTTGGCGAGACTCGCCGACTTCCTGGCCAGAGCTGGTCTCACTGCGTTTCGGTCCCGCCGGCGGTCCGGACACCGCTTTTTCATGGCAATGGCGCCAGGCGGTTGGATCAAGGTCGACGTCAAGTTACGATCGCCCGAACCCCAGAGCGCACTTATTGGAGACTTGATCTGGATGCTGATCCGCAAGAGAGGCCTTGTGGTTGCATTGTTGGGGGCTGACGGCGCCGGCAAGTCCACCGCGGCCAGCTGCGTCAACCGGGCGATGCCCGTGGATCTGGTGACTCGCTACCTGGGAGCGCCCCGCCGTCCGCTCACCCCCCACCAGGTCCGGGAGGACTCCGCGACCGGCAGTCCCGGACCCGCCTGGCGAAGCTTTGCCGGCCTTCCGAAGTGGATGGTTCGAACGGTTTCCCAGCTATGGTCGGTCGAATTGGCCGCTCGCAGGGGTTCGGTCGTCTTGTGCGACCGCCACCCGATCGAGGCCGGTCGACTCGGTGATGAACCAGCCCTCGTCAAAGCCCTCAAGCGCGCCATCGTTCTCGTGCTAACTCCGCCGCCTGACCTCACCCTGCTCCTGGCTGCTCCGGGGGAGGTTCTCTTCGAAAGAAAGGGTGAACACTCCCCCGAATACCTCGATCAAATCACGACCACATGGGCCGATTTGGTCGCCCGACGACACGGTGTCGTGATCGAGGTCGCCCGGCCACCGGAGGACGTCTGCTTGGACATCCAACAGCAGATCTGGGTCCGTCTCGCCGCCAGGCGACAAATGTGAATGAGCAGCTGATCCTGCGAGCACTGCTCGGCAGCCACATTCACGAAGCAGAGTGGCTGGTGTCTCCTCCCGCCTCGGGGTGGCGGACCGCACCTGTCGTCCTTCGCCGACGGGAGTTTCGCCGGTTGCGATCGAGGTCCATGCCAGATAGGGAGCGAGTCAACTGGGCGGCTCCTCCGGGTCGCCGACCCCGTTATCCGGCACTGAGACAGTCGGTTCTTGGCGGTAACATCTGGTTAGTGTTGCCGCCCGATGCGCCCGTTCGGATCATGCGACGAATGACCGGCTTTGTCTCGACGGATGAGCTCAGGATCGGAAGTGGCGGCGGGATCCGCCAGTTTGGGATTTGGCGGGGCCAACCGGTCCTGGCACGTTTTGGCGTTGAGGGCACTCCTGGAGACCCAGCCAGACACTTCGAGGCATTGCAGCGACTCCGCCTTGACGAGGTTCCTGAGGGGCTCGAGTCCGGGGAGATCGATGGTGTGCACTGGACGATTGAGGCCTTCCACGAAGGGCGTTCGCTCGATCGCCTCCCTCCGACGGATACCGGCCAGGTGGCAGCATTTCTTGCAAGACTGCCACCTGCCAATGCCCCGATCGCGGTGGTGGATCTCGCCACGCGAGAACTGTCAGCTTTTTCGGTTGAGGTCGGCGACTTGGCCACATCAATCCGCACGGGGCTCGAAGACCTGCCAGCCGTGGTTGCCCACGGCGATTTGTGGGCCGGAAATCTTCTCTTCCGAGACGGCCTGCTCGTAGGCGTCATCGATTGGGACTCGTGGCAGGAACGGGCGATACCTGGAACCGATCTGCTCCACATGTGGGCAGAGAACACCAGGCGGCATCGGGGCCTATCGTATGGCGATCTAGTCGATGAGGCGTTCTGGTCAGACGGGCAGCTGAAAGGGCTGGTCAAAGCCCATCTGGAACAGCTGGGTGCGCCTTGGAACCCCCAATTACAATCATTACTAGGGGCGGCCTGGTGGCTCGCCGCGGTATCCGGCGCCCTGCGGCGAACCCCGGCTCTTGCCCAGAACCCGATTTGGATGAATCGCAACGTGCATTCACCCGCCAACACCCTCACGCATCTGCTCACGTGAGTGGGACCGCGTCTTGCGCCGGCCTATTCCTCCTGGGGAGGGCCGTCGTTCACCTGCCAGTCAGGGCTGCCCCACCGCGATGGGTCGACGTCTGAAGGCTCGGGAAGTTTGAAGCCATGACGGGCGATGCGCCACAGTCCTTCCCACATCCCCCACCCCCAGGCCAGCTGCATGGCTGCGAGCGCTCCTGGAACCCGTAGCCGGTCTCCCGTTGTGTCAACCGTCCGGCCGATCGGGATCGACAGGCCGATAATTGCAGCGACATACCCTCCAGCGGCCAACGGGAACAGAACCGGCGCTACGGGCAATAGCATCGCCGACCCGACTAGCGCCGCAACGGCAGCTGGCGGAGCCATGTGGCGTATCCGGATTTCGGATGGATAGAGGAACGCCACGTCTGCCTTGCCGCGGCCATATCTCCGGTATTGAGCGGCGAGATCACGGATCCGCGATCGGCATTTCCAGAGTACTTCGATCGTGGGATCCAGGAACAACCGGCCGCCGGCCCGTCGAACCCGAATATCAAACTCGAAATCTTCGTTGGCTACCAGTCGCTCATCCCATCCTCCCAAGTGACGGGCGAGGTCGACCCGATATGCGCCAAACGGAATGTGATCCGTCTCCATCGGCTCGGTTGCGTAGTGATAGGCCGATCCGCCCACCCCGAATGGAGATCCGAGAGTGGCAGCAATGGCCCGGCCGCTCGGAGGTCCACCGACCGCTGTCTTTCTGCCGCCCACCCCTGCCATGCTGCCCGTGATGAGGTGTGCAACCAGTTGTTCGACGTAGTTGTCGGGAATCGTCGAATGGGCATCAACCCGGACCAGAAAGCTGCCGTTGGCCGCCCGCAGGCCAACATTGAGGGCAGCTGGTATCGCTTTGTGTGGGTTGGCAAGTACCCGAAGCCGGTCGTCACGCCGGGTCCAATCATCGAGCTTGGACAGAGTGCCATCGTCGGATTCTCCATCGATGGCCAGTACTTCGATATGTCGATACGTCTGACGGAGTACTGATGCCAACGTTTCGTCGATCGTTCGAACCTCGTTGAGGATTGGAATGATGACCGATACCAATGGCGTAGTCTGTCCTTGCTCGATATCCCCCACGGTCGTGTCCCTTGAGCTGGTGTGTGTTGAGTGAAGCTAGCCACCGAGAAGGTCTGAAAGCGTCGATGTCAGAGACTACACAAGAACGCCTCCGCATCCTTGTGGTCGGCATGCGTCCCCCCCGGCTGCCGCTGCGTGATGGCTATGTGCTGCACCTCTATCACCTTCTGGCCCAGCTTCACGTCCGCCACGAGGTCTCTTTCTTGACAATTGACGACCAGGGCGGGGCATTTGAGGACATTCCCGGTTTGCGCGTCGTCCGGTCCGCGGCTTCTGCCCTGGATGCAGCGATCGTCGCCGAGAGTCTGGCCTTCAGGCCCGACGTCGTCCACGCCGTTGGTGCTCCACTGGCGAAGTTCGTTCGGTCGGTCGGCGGTTCAGTACCGAGTGTCCTCGGAGCTCTCGATGCGCCGCATCTTAATGTCGACGCCGTCGAAACCCGGAGCCTGGTTGAAGCGATGCGGAAGAGGGCGCGTTGGGCCCGATCATTGTGGGTCATCCGGAGACAGTACGGTCTGGCGGACCGGGTGGTGGTGGTCAGCGACGAGGATCGGACCGCGCTTCGGGACGTTAATGCCCGTTTGAATGTTTCGGTGATACCGAACGGCGTCGATCTGGACGGGTTTGCTCCCCGTGACCACATACTTCGCGAGCCGGGTCGGCTGCTTTTCACCGGAGCCCTCAACTACCCGCCAAACGTTGCAACGGCAGTTTTCCTGGCCGAACACGTCATGCCGGAAGTTCGCCGCATCCGCCCCGATGCCCGACTTTCCCTGGTTGGTCGGGATCCTGGTGAGCGAGTGCTGCGTTTGGGTGACCTCGATGGGGTTGACGTGGTGGGTCCGGTTGACGACATGGGCGACGCCCTGGCGGTGGGGAGCGTCTACGTTTGTCCGATGGTGAGCGGCACCGGCATCAAAAACAAGTTGCTCGAGGCTCTTGCGAATGGACTTCCGTGCGTGGCCAGCAGCCTGGCCATTCGGGGAACCAGCTTAACCGACCAGGTTGAGGTCCTGGTGGCCAATGCAGCCGATGAGGTGGCCGAACGCACCCTGGAGCTATTGGGCAATGAAACACTCCGGGCCAGCCTCAGTGAGGCGGGAAGGCGCTATGTCGAAGATCACCACTCCTGGTCGTCGGTAGCTTTGCGGTTCTCGAAGATGTACGACGACCTCATCAACGGCGTCGAAGGGCCGTGAAGGCGAACGTCCTAAGGCCCCTCCGTCGACCGGACAGGGCTGCGTTGAGTTCGCCGATAACCTCCGACGACGAGAGATAGGAATCGGCGCTCCCGTCGTGTCGTCGGAGCCCCGACACAAGGCTGGCGTATCGGCGATACGCAACCGCTTGTTTGGCGACCAAGTCCGCTCCGATGAGATCATCGGGTTTGCGAGCCGATGCGAGCTCGGGATCGAGGTCGAGCCAAACCGAAAGATCTGCTTTGGGGATCATCCAACGGATCAGGCGACGCTGTAGATCGGATGGAACGCCCTCGTAGATGGCATCCACGGTTGCGAGAGCATCAAGAAGGTGACGGTCATAGATGACCACCCCGCTCGCCCGGCGAGTTTGGCCGCGGATGCCCGCCAGGTAGGCGAAAGTTATCAAACACAACCACACCCAGCCGGTGATCCCCTTCCGAGAAGAGATGGTCTCGGTTGCCTGACCCTCGGCAAGCCGTCGGATACCGGTCACGTCGTCTTTTCGGAGTTTCCGGACCTTGCGAGCCAGCCGATCCAGGCGCTCCAATCCCATCCCGGGACGGGTCCAGATCGTCGTTGTAGGGATTCCGCACCGATCAAGGGCTTGAGCCAAACCAGTCGTGAGCGTCGACTTCCCGGAGCCGTCTACTCCGCTGATCGCTAGACGGACCTGCGGGCGCCGAATGCGGGATGAGCCTTTTTCTGATGAGAGCCCGTGAGGTTCCAGATCGGTAGATCGATAGTCGCCCAGTACGGATCCCCCCAGTGCCGCTTCGGCATTGGCGAGTTTCTCGATGAGCTGGGGGTCCACCGTCGACAGATCCAGGCCGCTTTCGGCCAGCTTTCTAATCTCCAGGACGGCCCGAAGATCCGGGTAAGGCAACCGATCGGCCCGGGCGACGGCTCGTTGCGAACTGGAGCCTGCCTGACCAACACTGATGTCGGCTTTGGCGAGAATGGTGCCTTCATCTGTAATGGCGTAACTGCATTGGTCCGGGTAGCCCAGGTGACTCAGGATATGTTGCAGCTCCACCCAACCCGCCGAGGACGCCGATCGAACGGCAGTCTGCCGGTCCGAAACGTAGACGTCGAGGTCCGATGACCATCCCGGGCCCAAGGGTGACACGCTGATGCTGGGGTTGGCTGCAGCCAAATCCGCCATGACTCGGGCGAGTGCCTGATCCATCCGAGCGGTCCGTTCAGGCGAAGGTCGCTGGTCTGATGGAACAGCAAGGTCGTCGGCGAATTCGTCGGTCACGCCGCTCGTCCCCGCTTGAGGCGGACCAATCCGGGACGCGGATCACTCAACGTCGTAATGCTGTGGGCAGTGCCCCGGCGAGGTGCCATCGCTCCGATCATCGAAAAAATGCTGCGCTTCCTCATTCGAACATCCGATACCAGCGTCCGCAGATCACCATCAGTCCACCTATAGCGAACCCCGAGCGAGGCCGTGGATCGTTCCACCGACTCCCCTGCCGTCAGCCGACATACGATGTCGGGAAGGTTCAGGCCGGCCGCCAGTGCCAACGGCATTGACCCGTATGGCCGCAAGTTGAGGTCGATAAGCTCGGAGCCCACGAACTGAGCTTGAAAGATGCCATCGAAGTCTTGCAAAAGCCGACACAAGGCCCCCGTCCAGGTTTCGTCCACCGGTTCCGTTACCGCCGCCGAAGCTGTCCCTGCCCGCGGTGGGAAGGTTCTCAGGTAGCGCTGCTGTATTGACGCCACCAGGATTCCGCCCCACATAACGCCGGCCACCGACCGCGTCGTCCCGTCGATAAATGTCTGAACGAGGGTCCCGCTACCGACGAACGCCGTAAGCTCATCTATGACGTCTACCCGCACCGCTGCGGTGCCTCCTGGCCGCTTGGTGCGTGGCTTGACAATCATCGGAAAACCGAGAGTCGCGACTACGCCCTCGAGCTCGTCAAGTGCTTCCAGTTCGCATGATTTTGGTGTGGAAAGGCCGGCGGCCGAAGCGGCTCCCGCCAGCGTCGCTTTGTCCATCAGGTGATTCGTGTGGGGGTAGACCGCTCTTAACGAGGCATCCGAAGTTGTGAAGATGACTTCGGCGCCGCGGCTGGCGGCCAGTTCACGGACGGAGTCTGCGAAACCAGGGGCGTTCGACGGACCAATGCCGATTACTTCTGACGCATATCGCGACGAAGCAGCCATCGAATTCGGGGCACTCGTCGCCACGACCGGACTGCGACCAACCCGTCCCAGGGCCCTAACCGTGGCTAAGGCCGAGCGATCATTTGAACGCCCCTCGGACGTTACGATGACTTGTGAAGTTCCCGGCATATTCGCCAGCGTAGCGACTAGCTTCGGGTTGGGATTCCGTCCGATCACCAGGAGTATTGGCGAGCGTGAAGAGAACTGTTGTTGTCGTGCTCGTTGTACTAGCTGTGGGGGTGGGCATGTCCGCCATCCGCCGCCCACCCGTCCGGCAGGTGGTACCTGATGCATTTGTGCCCGAATCCTTCTGGAATAAGCCGATTCCGGCAGATGCAAAGCTGGCTTCTGGCTCCGACGAGATTGTTTCGTTCCTGGAGGCGGACAACCGCTTGAACGGCTGCATTACCCTGGCGGGTGCCGGCGCGGATGAGTGGGGAATGCCCATCTATCTAGCTGATGCTGGATCGCCTCAGTATGACGTCCGATCGACCAAATACTCAGTCCCGGGTGAATTCGGATCTCTTCGGATTCCGGAGGGAGCACTGCCGGCCGCTACGTCCGACGCGGAGATGGTGGTTTATGACCTCGAGCGGGGATTTGTCGCGCAACTCTCCAAGGCCGAATTCTCCGCAGAAACCGCCACTTGGTCGGTAACGGGTGGAAGCGTGGTCTACCTTGATTCGGACGGCCTGTACGGAGGTCTTCCGGGTGCCGTTGATCCTCGGAACGGTGGATCATTTCGCGGCTATAACGGGGCAGTAGCGGCGGTTAGCTACGACGATGTTATGGACGGACGGATCGACAATGTCATGAAGATCGGTGTCAATAGCTCCCGCGATGAGGTGGTCTTCCCGATGATCAATAGCGACGGCGACTCCGTGTATCCAGCCGCGCCGGCTCAGGGCATGAGGCTGCGGATCAGGCCCGATCTCGATCTCGAATCGTTGAACCTCGACTCCCAGGCACTTGTCATCGCTCGCGGGCTTCAGGACTACGGAGCGATTATCGGAGACAGCACCGGAGGTGGAATAGTCTTGAAACTTGAGGACATGAAACGGGCCGGTACGACGGGAGAATGGCACCTGCAACCAACCAGTTTGTGTGCAATAGCCGCCTCCGACTTCCAGATCGTCAGCCCCGACTCACCATGAGATCGCGAAAAACTCACTTTGGGTAGCTGCACAAACGCCGATAAGGTGTTAATCGAGTTGGGCTGGAGCGACGCGACAGGAGTTGATGTCGATGATAAGTCATCGGATAACGCGACTGACAGTTACAATTGGGGTTGCGACGATCGTCACAATGGGATCGGTGGCATCTGCAGCCACACCAACCCCTGATACCTTCAAAGCCAGTTCATTCTGGAACACGCCAATCGGATCGAATGCGGTTATCGACCCGAACTCTGCCGGCATCATCAACTTCCTGATGGCCGACAACGACCTCAATGGGTGCCTTACCCTGGCCGGAACACCCGGCAACTCGTGGGGGATGCCCTCATTCGTAGCCGACGTGTCTGACCCGGTATTCAACGTCGTCTCGAGGAACAACTCGGTACCACCCGAATTCGGATCGCTGCGGATTCCGAATGGTGCGATCGCCGCTGATACCTCCGATGGGGAAATGGTTGTCTACGACACGGCCAAAGGAGTCGTGGCTCAGCTTTCTAAGGCCACCTACGACCCGTCTACCAAAAAGTGGACAGTCAGCGGTGGCAGCGTCGCCTACCTGGCGTCCAACGGCATCGACGGTCGTCTGGCAGCTTCTGACGATTCACGGAACCGGGG
>JAENVV010000326.1 GCA_016650365.1 Acidimicrobiia bacterium | reverse complement strand
GGCAGCTCGGTCCGGTGGCAGGTTGAACCCGGCCAGCCAGGCGGTGCCGTCGGGGTTGGGTCGTAGTTCGACATGCCGGTCAGCCACGGCGGTGTCATACCGTGAAGCAGCGTCGTCGGGGTCGACGTCGACACACAGTTTGGCAAGGCGAGCAGCAATCTGGCCGGTAGTCAGATCCACCGCGTCAGGGAGGATCAGATCGGCCACGGTTCGGGCGGCCGGTTCGGATAAATGTTCGGTGCCCCGGATGATGACCTTTACTCGGGGTGCGTCAAGGTCACCCCGATCAAACACCGCCCAAACGTTGGGGAGGCGATCGCGTAAGGTGACCGCCACGTCGAGTTCGTGATCGGCGGCCCGACGGGTCAAACACAGGGCGGCGCGTATCTCCGCCGACGTGGCATCGGATGCCAGTTCCAGATCACCAGCAAAATCGTGTTCGAGAATGTCGGCCACCGATGCCATATCGGCATACACCTGGGCCTGGTAATGCGACACCATCCGCTTCCGGGCTCGCAACACGATCACCCGGTCATGACCCGACAGGTCGCCCACCTCAATCGACGACAGGACCGCCGCCAGGAACGGACCAGCACCCATCGTGTCTAACCCGGCCGGGATGTCGGAACCAGTCCGGCCGGTTTCAACCGCCCGGATTTCATCGTCAAATGTGGTCTCTTCCAACCTTTCAAACATCCCCCAATCGTATAACCCGGGTGTGACAAAAACCCGCACCAAACCTGGACAATCCGGCCAAAATACCCAGTTTGTCGAGGACCAGCCGAGAGTCGATGCACGAAAAGAAGAACCAGCCCAACACTTGCCTGCTCGGAGGGGACAACGAGGCCCTCTACCCCCAACAGCGACGCAGCACAAGAGACCTCGCCAACTGGTTTAGCCAGTCCGTCCACAGAACGGCAAAGCCGTTCTACAACGTGACCAAAGGTCACGCCCCTCCTCCCCGGACGCTCCACTACGTTCCGCTGGTGAGGGACCGACCATCCCACACCTCCGCATACGACTCTTCGGTCGCTGATTCGTTGAAACAAACAGAAGCTCGACTCGACATCCAGCCACCAGCCCATCTGGGAAGTCCCCAGCCGCTCCGCCACGACCCCAAAAAGCAGACAGACCTCAGTGCCGCCACCCTCGCAGAGACCGACATTCGCGTTCGTTTCGCCAAGGGCCCGACCCCCCATACGCCCCCTTGGTCGCTGATTCGTTGAAACAAACCGTTACGCGCGAACCGCGCCTGGCCCACGAACCCGGCAACCCGGATTCCGAGCGCGTCTATTCGACGGTGAAACCTTCGGAAATGAGGGCTTCGCGCAGCGCCTCGGCTTCCCCTGGCCGCACCGACAGCCGAAGAACACCACCGCCGCCATGCTCTCCATGGCGCAGTTGGAGGTCTCGAATGTCGACCTGGGACGTATTCAGCGCTCGACCAACGCCGGCCAGTTCACCCGGCTTGTCCTCCAGCATTACGAGCACCACCGTGACGGGTGGCGCCAACGACTGGCGAGCCTCCCGGGAAAGCTGGAGTCGCCCAACCAGGGCATCTTGATCTCCAGACGTGATGAGAGCCGACCAGTCCTGAAGTTCCTGGGTGAGATGAAAAAGGGTGGACGTAACCTCAGCCTGGTTGGCCACAAACAGGTCGGCCCACAGGTGCGGGTCAGAGAGGGATACCCGGGTGATATCTCGGAAACTGCCGGCCGCCAAGGACATGGCACTCGAGTCACCCATCACCAGATGCAGCAGTGAAGCGGAGATGACGTGGGGCACCGCAGACACGAGGGCAATCGCCGCGTCATGATCGGCGGCCGTCATACGGCGCGGAACTGCTCCGAAACTCGTGATGAGCTCCTCGACTTCGGCGAGGTCGTCTTCCGCACTGTGATCAGTGGCAAGTATCCAGGAGGCACCCTTGAACAATCCAGCCGACGCAGCCCCCGGTCCCGACTGTTCACGACCAGCCATGGGATGGGTTCCCACGAACCGGGCCATCCGTTGTCCCGCCCGTACGATCTCGTGTTTGACACCGGCGACGTCGATGACCAGGGCAGGGGTTGAGAGCTCGCGCAGGGTTGCGATCATCGCGTCATGAGGGCCCGCCAGGACGACCAGATCGGCGCCCGACACGTCGAGAGAGTCGGCCCGGTGGTCAAGAGCGCCAACGGCCATCGCCTCGGCCAGGGCAGCTGGATCGGGATCCCATCCAGTGACCGTCCATCCGTTCGAACGCAGGGCGAGCCCAACGGACGCACCAATCAATCCGGTTCCCACCAAAAACGCATTGGCCACCGCTACATCTCCAAATCGACGGCAGCCGCCAGCTTGCGGATCCGATCCATGAGCGTCGCAAAGTCGGAAGGAAGCAAGGCCTGGGAACCATCAACCAGGGCGGTGTCAGGTGAGGGATGGACGTCCACCATAATGCCCGATGATCGAACCGCGACGGCCGCCTGGGCCAGCGGGGCAACCAGGTAGTGATGGCCGCCGGAGTGGGAGGGATCAACCATGATCGGGAGATGCGACAACCGTTGCACTACGGGCACGGCCGTGATGTCGAGGGTGTTCCGAGCTGCCGTCTCAAAGGTCCGGATGCCCCGCTCGACAAGCACAATCTGGTGGTTGCCCTCTTTGTAGATCGTCTCGGCGGCGTGAAGCCAGTCCTCTATGGTGGCCGTGAAACCACGCTTGAGTTGCACCGGTTTTGGCTGTTTGCCAACTTCGGCGAGCAGCGAGTAGTTCGACATGTTTCTGGTACCGACCCGGAGCATGTCGGCGTAACTTGCCACCAATGCCACGTCGCGGGGGTCGAGCACTTCGGCAACGAACGGCACACCAAACTCTTCTCTGGCTGCTGCCATCAACTCAAGTCCGGCCTCGGCCAGACCCTGAAACGCGTAAGGCGAGGTGCGCGGCTTGAACGCATCACCGCGCAACACGGTTGCCCCGGCTTTGACAACCAGCTCGGCCGTGCGGAACAGTTGATCGCGCGTTTCCACAGCACACGGACCGGCGATCACCGTAAACCCGTTACCGCCGATCCGGGCGTTCCCGACCCGGACAATCGTGTCTGCCTCCTGGAAGTCACGAGATACAAAGGTGAATGGCTTGAGAACGGGGATCGCCTTCTCAACGCCCTCCATGGCTTCCCAAGGTAACTGTTCAAGGTCGGTGCCGGCACCCATGGCGCCAATGACGATCCGCTCCTGGCCATCTGAAATATGGATGTCGCAACCGCGCGATTCGAGGCGCTCGATGACCGCTTCAACCGCTTCCGGCGAGCAAAAACGCTCCATTACGATCATCATGGCGTTCAAAGTCCCGAGTCCTCTACCGCAGGCACCGACAGCACCATTCGACGCACCTTCACCGCCGGGTCCATGGCCACGAGAGCGGTCGCAACATCTGCCGCGACGTCAGCCGACCACATGGTGGTGAGCACAACACCCTCGTCGTCGGCTCCGACCATCACCAGATGACAATATGGATCCTCAATGAATTCATCAACCATCTCTTGAAGCCAGGCAGGCTCATGGTGGCGGGGAAATTCGACCGAGATGGATTCCATAGGCCGCCATGCTATCGGGTTCGAGTCAGTTGCCTACACTGGTCCGGTGGAACGAGTGTTGGTAACAGGAGCGGCCAGCTGGATTGGTGGTCGGGTCGTGCAAGAACTCGAACCGCACCATGAGGTTATTGCCGTCGACGAATTAGAACCGAAACTGGCTTTTGCAGCCCGGCTGCACCGCTACTCGATGGACTCGCTCGACTTCGCCCAGTTTCTTGTCGACCGCAAACCGACGACCGTAATCCACCTCCAGACCCTCGATCGATCCGCCGAGATCGGCAACACCCGTTCGCGGGCGGGAGCAGTTCAGGGAGCCCAAGCCCTCTTCGGGGCCATCGAGCGCGTCGGATCCGTTCACCACGTCGTGGTCAAGTCCGATGCCGCCATCTATTCGACCGGCCCTCGTCACGCTTCGGTCCTCTCAGAGTCGACCCGAATCAGCGGTCGAGCAACCCGGTATGAACGCAACTTGCGCGACATCGAACGTTTTGTTGCCGATCTCAAACCATCGATGCCCGAAGTCTCGTTCACGGTGTTACGGCTCGGACCGATTCTTGGCCCAGCGGTCGGGAATCCGATCAGTCGCTATCTGACGCTCCCGGTGGTTCCGACGTTGATGGGATATGACGGACGGCTGCAATTCCTGTACGAAGACGACGCCGTACAAGCGATCGTCTTCGCGTCGCGGTCCACTGCGGCGGACGGGATATTCAACGTCGCCGGCGACGGCATCTTGTATTTGAGTCGATTGCTCAGAATCGGCCGCCGTCTCGGTCAGCCATTACCGCCTCCCCTCTTGAAGCAAGCACGTCGCTTCCTGGCCGTTTCTGGCGTTCCACTCCCGGAACACACCGCCAACCTCCTCAAGTACGGCCGGTACACAACGACCGATCGTATGGTCACCAAACTCGGATTCAACCCGGCCCACACCACCCGGCAAGCTATTGAGCGCACGTATCGGGGGGCCAGGTGACCTCTCGACTCGCAACCATGCTCGACGGCCTCTCCAAAGAGGAACTCTCCGGACTGGCCAAGGCTGCCCAGCTTCCGGGTCGCTCTTCGATGACCAAGGCGCAGCTCAAGGCCGCACTACTCGCCCATCTCAGTGCTGATGTGGCGGGTCCGCCGCGGGCCGGTCCTGCCCCAAGGCAGAACCGGTGCAGCTCAGTGAGCGGCAACCACCCTTGTGGCCTTCCGGTTGGTGCCGGGTCGGACCTGTGTGGCCTTCATGGCGGCTATGACGTCTCCGATCTCGCCATCCCCGTGGCAGGCAAGCTCGGTTTCGATACATGGCCGGCCCTCATGCGGCAACTCGCACTTGCCACCTATGACGTAGATCCGCTCGGGCTCGACCCGGTCATTGCCGACATGGTCTGGCACCTGATCAACTTCCTGTACTTCGACTACTTCCGGGTCGAGGTGGAAGGTATCGAACATATCCCGTCGGAAGGAGCAGGCATCCTCGTCGCCAATCATGCTGGTGCTGCCCTTCCCTACGACGGCGCCATGCTGGCGGCGGCGGTAGCCAACGAGGCAGCGGTTCCACGCAGAGTGCGGCTGATCGGAACTGAGATCTTCAACATGTTGCCTTTCGTCTCCCATCTTTACCGCAAGAGCGGCTCGGCCTACGCAGCCCGGGACGATGCCCGGTGGGTCCTCGACCACGGCCACCTGCTGGGAGTCTTCCCCGAGGGAGTCGCCGGGTTCCAGAAACCACAAGAGCAGGCATACCAAACGCAACGGTTCGGACGGGGCGGGTTCGTCGATCTGGCGTTCCAAACCGGCGCCAAAATCATTCCCGTCGCCATCATCGGTGGCGAAGAGGTCCATCCGGTACTTTTCACTTCGAAGCGACTGGCCCAACTTATCCGTTTGGTCTTTCCCGAACAGCGGGTCGAGGAAATGGCCGTATGGCTGAACCCAATTCCATTACCGATCAAATGGAAACTGAAGTTCCTTCCGCCCATCGATGTGAGCACCATCGAACACACCGATCGGCTCGCCGTCCTGGAGCTATCCGAGTCCGTGCGGAGTCAGATCCAGTTCGCCCTGAACGCAATGCTGGCCAAACGGGACTCTCTCTTCTGAGCACCGCTAGCCACAGCTAGCGGCAAGATATTCTCCAGCTAACGCTTGCAATAGTTAGCAAAATGCGTTATTCTGCTAATATGAGCGAAGAAAGCCATGACATCGGGGGCTTCATCCGAGAGCAGAGAACCCGCTCGAAGATGTCGCTGCGTCGATTGGCCGAGAAGGCAGGAATCTCAAACCCCTATCTCAGCCAGATCGAGCGGGGCCTGCGCAAACCGTCCGCAGAGATACTCAAATCTCTGGCGCGAGGGCTATCGATTCAAGCTGAATCGCTCTACATACAAGCGGGATTGCTCGACGATTCGAGCGTGCCTCCCACGGTTCGGGCAGCACTGGAAGCCGACGAATCGCTATCTCACCGCCAGAAACAAGTCTTGCTCGACCTCTATCGCACAATGGTCGAGACCCAACAAGGAGAAATGACATGAACGATACAAAAATCAGAGAAGACGCCCGCAAGGCAATGTTTGCCGCAGTCGGCGCCCCCGTGCTCGTTGGCAAATCCGTCAGCGAGAAGCTGAGTAGCCGATTCGCCGAGGTCAACACCAAAGCCAGCGACTTCCGCGAGAAGTTCCTCAAGGACGCTCGTTCCGAGTTCGAGAAGTGGGCCGCCGAAGGCGAAACCCTCGTGAAGAAACTCCAGGACGGCGAAGCCCTTGAAGACCTCACCCAGCTAGTCGACGTGGATCAGTTCCAGCAGCAGGTTGGAAAACTCCGCACGCAGCTTGAGGACATCATCGAGTCTTGGCGTTCGAACTTCATGCCTGACTCCGAGCGAGCCACCAAGGTCATCATTGAGGTTGACGAGGCGAGCAAGCCAGCCGCGGCCAAGCCAGTGGCCAAGCCAGTAGCGAAGAAGCCAGTAGCGAAGAAGCCAGTAGCGAAGAAGCCAGTAGCGAAG
>JAENVV010000325.1 GCA_016650365.1 Acidimicrobiia bacterium | reverse complement strand
TCGGGAACTTGCCAGATGTTTCCCAATCAAACGTGCCTCCGTCGACCAGCACACCACCGATGGCCACACCGTGGCCTCCTATGAACTTGGTTGCCGAATTCAGGACGATGTCGGCACCCCAGTCGATGGGCCGACACAAATAGGGCGAAGCGAACGTGTTGTCGATCATGAGCGGAATGCCGTTGGCATGAGCAACTTCCGCGACCGCCGGCAGGTCCATGATTTCGAGTCCGGGATTACCGAGCGTCTCGCCGTACACAAGTCTGGTGTCTTCGGTTATGGCATCAGCGAACGCGGACGTATCACGGGGGTTTACAAAGGTCGTAGTTATTCCGAAGCGAGGCAACGTGAGGTTCAGCATGTTGTGCGATCCGCCGTAGATCGAACCAGAAGCGACGATGTGGCCGCCCTGGCCCATCAGGGTTGCCACAGCGAGGAAAAGAGCGGCTTGTCCCGAGGCAGTCGCCACCGCCCCCACTCCGCCTTCGAGGGCCGCCATCCGCTCCTCAAATACCGCCACGGTGGGATTGGAGATCCGCGAGTAGATGTGGCCGGCGGATTCGAGATTGAATAGTGCAGCTGCGTGGTCGACCGAATCGAACAAGTAGGAGGTCGTCATGTAGATCGGCTGGGCCCGCGCTCCGAACGTTGGGTCAGGTTGCTGACCGGCGTGTAACGCCAATGTCTCAAATCCGAGACCATCAGGTGTGATCATCCGCTGAGGCTATCAGCCCTGACCCCTTCCCTCTCGAACCTGCGCTTCGATCCGCCCACCTCTGAGAACTACTGGCCTTGTCCTCTGACGGTGATAAGGCGACCATCGCATGCTGGAGGGACGGAGGCGTCCATGGAAACCCTCGATACCGTCTTGGTGGACTGCGTATCGGATTACTCTCAAGAGGCCGCCCAGCTAGAGCGCCGGGGCCACCATGTCGTGTATTGCGCCGGACCTCCCCGGGCCACACTGTGTCCAATCCTGCGAAAAGGATTCTGCGAGAAAATAGCGGCGGCGAGCGGCGTTATCTTCGACCTGGACCTCGACCGGGCCCAACACCGGGCGATCCTGGCCAGGTATCGAGAGGTGCTCGGATCAGAAATCCCGATCCGGGTCATGGTCTCGCCCCGGCAGGCCGTCAGGTATGCCGAACTACTAGCTCCGAACCAGGCTTGGACCCAGCACCCGACGATCACCGACGTCGACGACTTCGCGGCTGCCCTCGAAACCATCGACGGCTGATCGGGGCTTCAGGCACCGTACCCTCGGTCTCGTTGGCCACCCCCGCGACTTTCAAGTCTGATGGTGAAACGGGGGCCGTCCGTGTGTCGCGCAGGAGGCGATCTTTTCGTCACGGGTGGCCGGTGAATATAAGGGCCCACCGAGCATGCTGCGGGGACCGGACGTCGGGGCGATTACCACCGGCTGGCCGCAGAGCGGACACTCCGCATTCGGCTCCGGATCCTTCATTGTCCAGAGCACCGACCACCCGCGTCGAAGGGTCGATGTCAAGTCGGCGCGCCAGTCACCTACGGGACGATCCAGGTGAGGATGTCGACTTCCTGGGGAGGAAACAGGGCGTCCATGATGGCTGCTTGCTTGCCGAGATAAACGTCACCGTGCCATCGGTTTAGTTCGGTTATTCCATCCCGACCGAGAATCATCGTTGCCATGAGATCCGGGGGTACACCGGAACCGCCGTTACTGACCGGAGCCTGAATACCCGGTCCGCTCGTGATCGGCCCGAATGTTCCATTAGCGATGTCGGCGCGATAGCTGGCCTCATAGGTCGACAACATCCACGGGTGGGTCAGGTCGTCGAGGCCGGCCACGGCGAGACGCTGATCGAAGGTCGGTCGAAGCGCATTCAGGAGGGCTTCGGTATCCAGCACCTTGCCGTAGTAGGCCTCTGTGTTGTCCGAGGTCTCACCGAATGATCCGATGAAGACACCCGCCGGTGAGGCGGGCCGATGCAGAACGCCGATACTGCCGGTGCCTCGCACGGCACTGAGGAGCGAGCCGAGAACTTCCGGCTGTGAGGCGACCACTTCGAAGACCCACATCTCGTCATCGGCGTGATAGGCGCGAACCATCCCAACGGGTGTGCCGGCCTGGCGGGCGATCACCGATCGGTAATTGGGGGACTCGACGAACCATCGTCGTACGTCATCGGGAAACGAGGCAGCCACGTCCGCAGATTCCTGGGCAGAAGCCTGGAGTTCCTGAATGTCCCGAACGTCATCCACGGTGGCCTCGGAAAGCACCAACGTGCCATCGGTTGGTAGTTCGACACCTGCCCGGATCACCTGCATGTCGGGGACCGTGACGGCGTACTCATAGCCAAACCGGCGATAGAAGTATGGGATGCCGACGATCATCGATATCAGCTCCCCACGCTTGAGCATGGCTTCGGTGGCCGCTTCGAACTGGCGGCGGACCAGACCTCGACCCGCGTACCGTTCGTACGTGGCGACAAACTCGACCTGATTACCTGGAACGGTGACCGAGCCAATCCGATACAAAACGGGATGCACCATCATGGTCGAACCGATCGCACCATCGACGGTGCCTACCCACCAATCCCGGGGTCCATCACCCTCGAGGATCATGCGCGCCTCAGGCCCATCTTCCTCCTCGAGGCGCTCGACAAGGAGTTCGCATATCGCGTCGATGTCGGAGGTATTGGCGGATCGGATCTCAATGGTCATCGACGGAACTGTAGGCTGCCGGGATGGCGATCCGAATCCCCATTCCGTCGCTCGTCGTGTTGGTAGGACCGTCGGGAAGTGGGAAGACCACCTGGGCGGAAACCAACTTCGCTTCGGGCCAAGTTGTGTCCTCAGATGCGCTCCGGGCGGCCGTCGGTACCGGGCAACACGATCAAAGGGCGTCGACGGACGCGTTCGCGGTACTCGAGTCGATTGTTGATGCCCGCTTGAAGCGCGGTCTCGTAACGGTCATCGATACTCTTGGTCTCAACGCCGAAGACCGCCAACGTTGGCGGGACAAGGCCACTGCGACCGAAATGCCCTGTATCGCCATCGTCTTCGACACCGACGCCAAGACCTGCAAGGACCGCAACAAACGTCGTAGTCGCAGTATCCCCCCCAACGCCCTCGATGGCCAGATCGCCCGTTACGCAGAAACCCGACCGCTCCTCGAAACGGAAGGGTTCGCAGCCGTGTACCCGGCCAAGGAAGTACTCCCCGTATCC
>JAENVV010000324.1 GCA_016650365.1 Acidimicrobiia bacterium | reverse complement strand
TTAACGTATTCGGTGGGCCCACCGACAACCAGTCGGATCAGGTGATCCAGGTACGTGGTGGCGAAGTGAGTACGTCGATCAACTCTTGTTCGGAAGATCCAGGGCTCGGAACCGCGTTGTAATCGAATCGCACTCGCGGTGGCAACGAAACCAGGATCGACTCGGTCCGACCGTCAGTCTGTAGGCCGAATCTTGTGCCCCGATCATGGAGGAGGTTGAATTCGACGTATCGGCCCCGGCGCTGATGTTGCCATCGTTCCTGGGCTTCGGCGTAAGGAGACTCCCGATGGCGATCGACGATTGGCAGATAGGCGTCGGCGATGGCCGATCCGAGATCGCTCTGTAATGCCAGTATCGACTCGACGTCGGTTTCATGGTCGAAGAAGATGCCTCCGATCCCCCTGGACTCTCCACGGTGGGGAAGCCAGAAGTATTCGTCGCAGGTTGTCTTCCACCGTTGATAGTCGCCCGCTTCGTGCCTTTGGCAGGCTTCGCTCAGGGAACGGTGGAAATGCAATGCGTCCTGCTCGTCGAAGTAATAAGGGGTGAGATCGGCTCCGCCACCACACCAGGCGGTCCCGGTATCGGTTTCGAAGTAACGAAGATTGGCGTGCATCGTTGGGATGTAGGGGTTCCGAGGGTGGAGAATCAGTGATACCCCGGTGGCGCCGAACCAGGATGCCTCCACGCCGAGATGTTCCGTGAGTTTTTTCGGGGCCGGACCTTGGACGGCCGAAACGTTGACGGCGGCTTTCTCGAACACTGCGCCATCTGAAAGCACCCGGGTTAGACCGCCACCGCCTCCAGGGCGATCCCACGCATCCATATCAAACCGGCCGCCATCGATCGACTCGTAACGGGCAATCAGGTCGGACTGAATACGGCGGTAGAGGGTTTCTGCTTCGTGGAAGGTTTTAGAGAGTGGTGCCACGAGGGCCTTTGCTCCGATTCTCGTGTGCCGCGATGGTACCCGGGCGGTGTCAGACTGACCTCAATGGGCGGCTTGTGCCATCTGAGCCACCGCGTTTGCCCATGGTGAGCTGGCATTCACACAGGGGATCCGGAGCAATTCGGAGCCTCCGGCTTCAGCCCACTGCTTCTTGCCGCGAATCCCGATCTCTTCGATCGTTTCGAGACAATCCGCCGTGAATGCCGGGGTCAGAACCGCCAGCCGACGCACTCCCTGCCCGGTCAATTTCGGCATGATGGTGTCGGTGTGAGGTTCGATCCAGCGTTGCCCGGCGAGGCGCGACTGAAACGTGGTCGTAAACGACCCCGGCTCCAGGTTCAACAGACCGACGAGGCCCCTCGTGGTGGCAAAGCATTGGGCTCGGTAACAGGAGCGGTTCGTACGGTTCAGCTCGTCGCAACACGACGCCGATCCGAGACACCAATCGGTTGATGGATCGGATTTCATTATCTGGCTCTCAGGTAGCCCGTGGTAGCTGAACAGGATGTGATCAGGGGCGAAGTCCTCCAGAAGCGGTTTGGCGATATCGGCAGCTGCCTGCAAGAAACCCGGATTGTCGAAGAATGGACCCACCGTGACCACGTCAGGCACGTTCGTTCGGCCACCAACGATTTCGAACGTTTTGGCGAGCGCCGAACCACTGGAGGCTGATGCGTACTGCGGAAAGAGCGGAATGATCACCAACCGGCCGCAACCCTGAGCGA
>JAENVV010000323.1 GCA_016650365.1 Acidimicrobiia bacterium | reverse complement strand
GCGGTAGTGATAGCTCACCGCCTTGCGGACGCCGAGGTCACCGGCGGCGATAACGTCGGGACGGGCGAGGCAGCGGGCCAGTAGCCATTCGGCTGACCAGCGGCCGATGCCTCGTAGTTCGGTGAGCGAGCGAATCACTTCTTCATTTCCGAGCCCGGCAAGTCCGTTCAGGGCGCCCACCACAGCTGCCTGAGCCACCCCGACGATGTACTCCGCCTTCCGGGTGGTGAACTGGAGTGAGCGAAGCATGCCCGGATCAACCGACGCCAGAGCATCGGGGGTGGGGAACTGCCAGACAACCGTTCCGAACAAATGGTGCGGCACCCCAAACGCTTCGATCAATCGCGAGCGGGTGGTCGTCGCCCAGGCCAGATTGACCTGTTGAGCCGTGATTGATGTGATGAGCGATTGGAACGGATCGACCTGGAGCGGTGGTCGTAGTCCCGGGTACCGGTCAATGAGGTCGGCGACTGTTTGGTCCCTATTTGACAACTCGGCGAGGGGGGTTCGATCGATGACTTCTCCGAGTCGCCATTGCAGGTCGCCTAGGGCTTCCGGTTCGTCAGTCGGATCGGCCGTGCGCAGATCGATCGTCCCGTCGTCGAGTTGGCGGGCCGCGTACGCCACTCCCTGGTTGCTTACCCGATAGAAGGTGCCATGTTCGACAAGGTTGGACAGGTCCACCCCCCACCGGGTGAACCGGGCGGTGCTCGCTTCAAAGTCGATCGGGTCGGTTGGATGCCAGTGCATGTGTCAGATGAAAAGGCGGGTCAGCTTGGTGGTCTTGAGGTGCATGGCGGCCGCCTCATCGATCAACCAGGTGACTTTCCTGGCGCCGTCGGCGACCACCTTGGCGGGGACCGGCAACTCGCCCTCGAGTATCTCGGCCAGGGCCGCGGCCTTTTCGGACCCCGACACGAGGAAGATGAGATGGTCGGCCGCATGGAGCATCGGAATGGTTGCCGTCAATCGCCACACGTTCTTGGACTCCACCCAGTTGGCGACATATGCATTGCCGTCGTGGTCGAGAGCATCGGTGCCAGGAAAGAGGGAGGCGGTATGTGCGTCATCGCCAATGCCGAGGAGGACAATGTGTGGTCCGGAATTCTCGCCCATCAATGCTCGGAGTTGGCCGCTGTGGGCGGCGGCGGCGTCGTCGGGATGGGTCGCACTATCAAAGGTCGGGAAGTGGAACGTGGCTGGAGCATCGAGACTGGTGCGGGCCATGCGAGCGTTGGACTCCTCGTCGTCTTCGGGCACCCATCGCTCATCTGAGAGCCACACGTCAATCCGGTCCCAATCGAGATCTGCGTCGGCCAGGTGTTGGTACATGGCGATCGGAGTGGACCCACCTGACAAACCGAGATTGACCCGTCCGGACTCATACCGGCGGATCTCTTCAGATACGAAATTCGCTGCATATCTTCCGAGCGCCTCGGCCGTGGGGAGCACAATCACATTCATGGTCGATCCTTCTTCGTTCGATCGCCACTCTACGAGGAAGCCACAGCTACCTGCCGTTTCTCGACCCGCCCCACTAGGGTCACGGTCATGTCGGTCTATGCCCCGTACCTGCGCGAAATAACCGGACCAGGAGGACGCTTCGAACTAACGGAAGTCGAGATCGGTGGTATCAAACAGCTCGGGTTTCTCACTCAACCAGAACACTTGAGTTTCCTGATCGAGATAGGCAAGGACCACGGCGATCGCGAGTTTCTGGTTCAAGGCGAGACTCGCTACACCTACGCCCAGGCGATGGATCGGGCGTTATTGCTCGCGAAGGGCTTGGCCGACAGGTTCGGTTTGAAACCAGGAGATCGAATTGCAGTGCTTGGATCGAATGCCCCTGATTGGGTCGTTTCGTTTTGGGCGATCACTGCTCTCGATGGTGTGGCGGTTCCTTTCAACGCCTGGTGGAGGGCCGAGGAACTGGCGTTCGGCATCGCCGACTCCGACACGAAATTGCTCCTCTGTGATGCGCGACGCGCCAGGGTTGCCCTGGAAGCGGGCCTGGCCCCAGGTCGGATCGTGGTGTGGGGGGAAGGCGACGTTCCTGATGGGGCTCTTCATATCCAGGAGGTGCTGGCCAGTGAGCCATTGGCGCTCGGGCCGTTGCGAGATCAGGACGAACCGGCTGGTTTGTTTTACACGTCCGGGACCACGGGACGGCCAAAGGGGTCGGCCAACAGCCACCGAAACATCATCGCCAACCTCATGAACGCGGCCGCGGTATTCGGGGCAGTCGCCAAGGCGAACAAGGCTGCCGCCCGAGACCAGAAGCGGAACGAGATCTCGACCAAGCGGTCAGACAGGAAACCGCAGGACATCGACCTGACGGTTGTTCCGATGTTCCACGCCACGGCTTTGTTGTCCACGATGATCCCGTACGTCTATGCCGGACATAAGTTGGTGTTCATGCCACCCGGTCGATTCGACCCTCAGGAAGCCGGGCGGGTGATTGAACAAGAGCAGGTCACCAGGTTCGGAGGTGTCCCGACCATCGTGGCCCGCATCATCGATGAGGAGGCGTACGTCGGGCGTGATTTTTCATCGGTCAGGGCCATCTCGTATGGAGGGGCTCCGTGTTCTCCGGCACTCTTGCGCCGCATCGAGCGGGTATTTCCCGGTCTGCAAGGGCGGGTGATTCAGGGCTACGGTCTCACGGAGACCTCCCCGTTGCTAACGCTCAATGTGGGGGACGACTATCACAACCACCCGAATTCGGTCGGCGTTGCGGTCCCGACCACCGAGTTGAAGATCGCCGATTCTGACGGACAGGCGCTACCGGTTGGCGCGACGGGCGAGATCTGGGCGAAGGGCTCGAACATCATCTCGGGCTACTGGAACCGGCCGGAGGTTAACTCCGAAGCTTTTGTCGACGGATTCTTCCGCACCGGCGACGTGGGGTATGTCGACGGCGCCGGATTCTTGTACATCACCGATCGGGCCAAGGATGTCGTTATCCGGGGAGGAGAAAACGTGTACTGCGTCGAGGTGGAGAACGTGCTGGGGACCCATCCGAAAGTTGTGGAAGTTGCCGTGATCGGAGTGCCTCATGATGAGCTTGGCGAGGAGGTCAAAGCCGTGGTTGTTGTCGAAACAGAACACGATGTGACCGCCGATGAGTTATCAGCTCATGCCAGTGAGCACCTTGCTCAATACAAGGTTCCGAGTCAGTGGGAGTTCCGAACGGAGCTGCTTCCTCGAAACCCATCGGGAAAGGTCATGAAGCCGACGTTACGCCATGGCCACTCGGCGGTGTTCGCGGTCGGCGACGACAGCGACTCGGCACTATGAAGGTCGAATCCGTCAGTATCGACTGGGACGGGGGAACGGTCAGCGGCCGCCTCATTCGAGGTGAGAAGCGACCCGGGGTCCTGCTTGCTCATGGGGCGGGAACCGATCAGGACCACCCGATGATGGTCGGGCTACGCGATGGAATCGGCGCGCTCGGATATCCGGTAATGACATTCAATTACGCCTACACCGAACGGGGCAGCAAGCGGCCGGACCCCCAAGAGCGGTTGTTATCTGTGCACCGGGCAGCCCTTGCCTGGTTCAAGGACAATGTCGCCGAACGGGTGGCCCTGATGGGCCGGTCCATGGGCGGCAGGATGGGAACGTATCTAGCTGCCGAAGGCGCCGACGTCGAAGGGGTAGTCCTGCATTCCTATCCACTTCACCCGGCCGGCAAGCCAGAGAAACTGCGCAAGGATCACCTACCCGGGATCACCGTTCCGATGTTGTTTCTGGTCGGCACCCGGGACCCATTGTCCCAGATGGCCCTCTTCGACAGGTGGGTCAGACCGCTTCCGACCACCGAAACGTTCGAGGTGCCCGATGGTGACCATTCGATGCGGGTTCGGAAGGCTTCCGGCCGGACCAACGAGCAGGTGCAAGAAGAAATTATGGCCCGGTTGGCCGAATGGCTTGCGGCCCGCCAACCGAATTGAGGGTTAGTCGGCTTCGAGGGCCTTGACCTTGTTGAGGCGGCGCACGTAGCGCTCTTCTTGGATGAACTCGGCCTTCATGAACGCGTCGAGGATTTCGTACGTGACGAGTTCGCCCTGGGTGCGTGAGCCGAAGCAGATAACGTTGGCGTCGTCATGCTCGACAGCCTGATGGGCGGTGTAGGTGTCGCACCCCATCAACGCTCGCACCCCTTTGATCTTGTTGGCGGCAATAACCGCTCCGGCGCCCGACCCGCAGATGACCACGCCGCGCTCAGATCGCCCATCGCGCACTGCATTGGCCACCGCCGCGGCAAAATCGGGGTAGTCGACCGAATCGGTCGTGTGGGTGCCGAAATCCGTGACCGCGTGTCCTGCCTCGGCCAGACGTTTGGCCATCTTGTCCTTGAGTTCGTAGCCGGCATGATCGGCCCCGATTGCGATGCGCACCAAAATCTCCTTCGCGGTTGGCGTTACGTTAGCCGCCATGCCTCAGAAGCCGCGCCGCTGGATGGATTGATCGAGGCCTCAATCGAAGACGATGACATTTCGCAAGGCCGATCCCTGTCTCGCTCCGTCGATGGCCTCGTTGATGTTGTCGAGCGAGAACTCACCCGAAACCAGTTCGTCGAGTTTCAGCCGCCTGGCCCGGTATTCGTCGATGAGATGTGGAATGTCGTTGGCGATGGTCGAAGATCCCATCTTCGATCCGATGATCGACTTGGCATAACTCGCCAGGTTGGCGGCTTCGGCCGGAACCATGACCCCGTCTGCGGGTAGGCCCACCAGAACTACGGTGCCACCGGGACGAATCATATCGATGGCTTGAGCGATGACCGGACCGATGCCGACCGTCACAAACGCGTAGTCGGCCCCCTGTCCCTTCGTGAGGTCGCGGACGGCCGCGCCGGGGTCGCCTTCCGAGGAGTTGACGGTCTCGGTTGCCCCAAACGATCGGGCCACCTCCAGCTTATCGTCGACGATGTCGACGGCGATGAGTGGATCGGCTCCGACTGCCACCGCTCCCTGGATGGCGTTCAGTCCGACGCCACCGGTACCGATCACGACCACCGAACTGCCCCCGGCCACGGAAGCCGTTTTGGTTACTGCTCCGTACCCGGTAATGACTCCGCAGGCCAGTAGCGATGCGACCGGGAAAGGTATATCTGATGGGATCGCCACGATCTGGGATTGGTCGACGGTTACATACTCTGCGAAGCCGCCGGTATTCATCGCAGGCTTCACCGGGCCGCGTGGTCCGGTGATGTGAGGTTCCGAATCGAGGGCGAAGGTACCCGAGCATAGAAAGGATTGGCCGCGCCGGCAGAACGGACAGGTTCCACATCGGCGAATAAGCGAGGCAACCACTCGTTGGCCCAGCAACAGTTCTGACACCCCCGGTCCAACTCCCGAGACGACCCCGGCGATTTCGTGCCCGTAGAGGGCTGGAAGAGGGCCACCACGGGCGCCATCGATGAAATGGATGTCGGAGTGGCACACGCCACAGGCGGCCACCCGGACCGTGATCGCTCCGGAGGCCGGTGGATCTAGCTCCAGGTCTTCGATGACGAGGGGCTCCCCGAACTGGTAACAAACTGCGCCGCGCATACGTTTTGACGCTAGCCGGGTCCCCGTTACCGGGGGTTGAAAACCGATGGCTTGTTTGATCCAACTATTGACACACCAGGTGAGAGCACGACGAGAGGTTCCCGGTGGCCTCAAACACAGAGACAGTGCGATGGTCCGACATACAATGCCGCTGTGACCAACTCCCTGGACATCGATGAGAAGATCAAGGTGACTGGCGGCTCCGTCCTCAAAGGTGAAGTGGGAGTGCTCGGCGCCAAGAATGCGGTTCTAAAAGAGATGGTTGCCATGCTTATGGCCCCCGGGGTTCATCGGCTAACCAACGTGCCTGGGATTCTTGACGTGTCCCTCATGGGTCGGGTACTCGATCACATTGGAGCCTCCTGTGAGTTCGAAGGTCACACGTTGACCGTTCAGGTCCCTGACGAACTCAACCCCGAAGCGCCGCTGGACCTGGTCAGGGCGATGCGCGCCTCGATCGTTGTGTTGGGTCCATTACTGGCTCGCACGGGTCGAGCCAGGGTGGCTTTCCCCGGCGGCGACGACCTTGGAAGTCGACCAATTGACTGGCACCTTGACTCGTTGCGCCAGATGGGGGCTGAGTTCAAGCTTGAGCATGGTGTGCTGACCGGCTGGGTTGATGGCCGACTGAAGGGAGCGACTCTTGACCTTGAGTTTCCGTCGGTTGGTGCAACGGAGAATTCGATCCTGGCGGCCGTGATCGCCGATGGGGTGACGACCATCAACAACGCGGCCCGTGAGCCGGAGATCCAGGACATAGCGGTTCAGCTGAATGCCATGGGTGCCAACGTCACAGGCGCCGGTACTCACACCATTACCATCGAAGGGGTCGGGGCGCTGCACCCGGTCGAACATCATGTCATTGGCGATCGCCTCGAAGCCGGGACCTACGCGATTGCCGGAGCCATCACCGGGGGAGAGGTGACGATCCGCAACTGTGACCCCGCACATCTGCGGATGGAGTTACGCAAGCTCGAAGAGGTCGGCTGTGAGATCGAACGGGGCGATGACTTCTTTGCGATTGCCGGCCCCAAGCGCGCCACGGCGGTCGATTTCGCCACGTTGCCTTTTCCCGGATTCCACACAGACATGCAGCCGCAGATGGTGGCCCTGCTTGCGACGGCCGACGGAACCTCTATCGTGACCGAGAACCTTTACGACTCGCGGTTCCGGTATATCGGCGAACTGATGAGAATGGGAGCCGATGTCACCACCGAATGGCAGCATGCCGTAGTCCGTGGAGTACCCACCCTTTCCGGATGTCCGGTTCTGGCGTTCGATATTCGGGCCGGTGCCGCACTCGTGTTGGCCGGTCTAGCTGCCGATGGGTTCACGACGGTTGGCGATATTTCACACATCGATAGAGGGTACGAAGATTTTGTCGGAAAGCTGGCTTCGCTCGGAGCACAAATCGAACGATTGGCCTGCTAGGGCCACGCGTCTCCTCATCTTGGTGCTGGCATTTGCCGCGGTGATGGCGGCCCAGGACGTATCGGACGTTGAGCCGTCGACAGACGATTCGTTCATTACCAGTCGTATCGACCTTGTCCCCGTCGACGGGGACATCCTCGAATGGAAAGGTCAGCAATACCCCGGTCGGATGGAAATCAAGGCTCGAGCGGGTGGCCTTGTGATGATTTCTGAGTTGGAGCCGGAGAACTACCTGGTGGGTATCCGCGAAGTGCCCGCTGAGTGGCCGCTCGAATCCCTGAAAGCCCAAGCGGTGGCGGCTCGTACCTACCTCGCCTGGACGCTGAGTCGCGGTCGAGCAGGCAGTGGCGCCACCTACGGGTTCGACATCTGCGCTACCACCGCCTGCCAGGTGTATCTCGGAGGCGGGGACCCGAGGTGGGCTGAGGCAGTCAGTGAGACGTCCGGTGAAATACTCATGTATGACGGCGCTCCGGCTCAGGCGCTCTATTCATCGACCACTGGCGGACGTACCCGCAATGTGGGAGATGTGTTCAAATCTTCGGCCGATCTCCCGTATCTCCGGGCGGTTGATTCCGCGGATGAAGTCAGCCCGTTTGTTGAATGGTCCTATGGAATTCCCATCGAGCAGTTCACCGAGATCCTCCAACATGCCGGCCTGAGTGGTGAGGTGCTGTTCGACGTGAGTGTCGAAGTATCTCCCGATGGGGAGGGTCCGTCGACGGTCGAGGTCTTGTCTTCGGCGGGTCTGCGTGCGACCGACACTTGGAACTTCCGGAATGTCATGAACCGATGGGCTGAGCGCCTATTTCCCGAAGATTTCCCTGCCCTCCGTCCTGACGGGCGACGCTACCCGCAGGTCGTGTTGTCTCCGACATTTGAGATCGAACAACGAGTCGTGATTGAGCACGGTTCGTTTGATCGTCCTCCGAACCGCGCTGAATTTGTTATCACCGGGAACGGCTGGGGCCACCTTGTCGGCATGTCCCAGTTCGGAGCCAAGGCGCGAGCCGATGCCGGCGATACGTATCGCGAGATCCTCGCCCACTACTACGGCGGACTGGCCCCCTCCGAATTCGATTTCCCTGACCTCATTTCGGTCGGGCTCGGCTGGAAGCTCGACGAGATCGAGGTTGTCTCGGGCGTGGTTGATGTCTATCTCGACGGTCAGTTGGCTGCCTCGGGAATCGAAGGACCGTGGAGAATGGAGCCAGTCGGAGAACGGGTCAAAGTCTCCCCGCCTCCCGGATGGGATGTCCCCGCCGAATTGGCGGATATGGCGGTCGACGTCCGTTCTGGAGAAGGGATTATCACCGTGGCCGGGTTCGTTGCCCAGCCGGGAGAAGCCAGGGTTGTGGTCTATCGGGGTGACAAAGTGGTGTTTGTTACGCACTGGACAACCGTGGATAGGGGTCCGGTTCGTCTCTATTGGCCGGTCGACCGCACCGGATCACTTCGGGTGGTCGGACAGATTCGCTATCCAGACGGCAGTTCGGGGACGTTCAACTCGGTGTTGTCGGCATCGTGAAGTACCATTGTGAAATATTCGAGACCTGTGGAAGGTTGTTCAGGGCGACATGACCGAAGTAACGATCAAGACGAGTTCAACCGAGCCGCTAGAGGAAGTCGATATCGAACTCCTCAGCGAAACCCTTGAGTACATTCGCCCGGCCCTCCAAGCTGACGGCGGCGATCTCGTGCTGCTCGGGGTCGAAGAAGGTGTCGTCAATCTCCAGATGGTCGGAGCTTGCGGTGGATGCCCGATGTCGATGATGACTCTTAAGGCCGGTATTGAGCGCATCCTTCAGGACCGGGTCCCCGGCGTAGTTTCGGTAGAAGCAACCGCCTAGCGCTGATCAGGCACCTTCAACAAGGCGCTGGTTCAGCGTTCGGGTCCTTAAATGGCTATCTCCTGGTGGGCTGTCCGCGCTATCCGGTGTCGAGGAATTCGGTTCGGCCGAGTGGCTGGCCATTCGCCCGATAGAACTTTGGTTGGTGGCCGGTGCCGCGCAGGGTGAATGTGCCGGTGTGGATGAGCGTGTGGTGGTGGCGGCAGAGCAGGATCAGGTTGCCCGTTGAGGTTGGTCCGCCTTCCCACCAGGGGATGATGTGGTGGGCGTCGCACCATTGGGGTGGGCGATCGCAGCCAGGGAAGGCGCACTGGCGGTCCCGGGCGGTGATGGCGTCGCGCATGGGTTTGGTGACGAGGCGCAGCCTGCGGCCCACATCGATAATTTCTGACTTCGGGCCGAACACAATCCGCCGGAAGTCGGCGTCGCAGGCGAGTCGGTCAACCGTGTACTTCTCGAGGACGTCCCGTCCGATCTCGGCCAGCGTTGGGTAGTCGCCCGCGAGCGTTTCGGCGTTGACGTGGACGAGCAAAGTGGTTGTGGCTGGTTTGTCGCCATCGGACACGATGAGATCGAATAGTGCAACCGCTCGACGTTGGGACGGGGTGGACGGTTCCCCGTCGATAGGGGGCGGGGTGGCAGCCTTGATCGCTTCGATGAGTTGAGCGCCCCGCTCCCAGTCGAAGAGGCCGTCGAGTTTGACCATCTCCTCGAATGTGCGCGACACGAACAAGTACGAGGCGTCCCGCTGGTCGTCCAACGTCGGATATGACGGCAACGGAGCGGCGGCTTGTTGCCAGTAGGCGGTGGCTTTGCGAAGATCAGCCACCCATTCGAGCGTTTCGGCAATCTCACACAATTCTTGTTCGTCGGCGGCGAACTGGTTAGGAGCCGCTTGCTTGGCCGAGATCAACGTTCGGACCTGGTCGCCGCTC
>JAENVV010000322.1 GCA_016650365.1 Acidimicrobiia bacterium | reverse complement strand
TTGCCCGTCTGGACTCCGAGTGCTCGAACCAAAGTAGACATCGCCACCTGATCTGGCGACACAACCACTGCGACGTGGCCATCGACCCAGCCAACGGTGGCCGAGGCACTCGAGGGAACCTGGGCATCAATAAACGCCGACCAGCCGTCATAGAGCTCGTCGGTTTCATATGGGGAGTCACCGATCACGCTCATGACAAAGACGGTTTCGGTGCCGTTCCAGTACACCTGGTACCAGTCACCTCCCCATCCTTCTGCGGCCAGGCGGGCACCCCGACCCAGTGATGGCTCAAACAACGCTTCGAGTCCCGCCCGACCCCAGACTCCCTGATCGCTCATGTCATACCCTTCAACGTCGACCACCGGGATCAACACTTCGAGGGCGGGCTCTCGTCGCTCGAAGCGGTCCTGATCATAGATTTGCTCGGTGGTCGTCGGTGGATTCAGATACGCGTCGTTGAGCTCCGAAAAGCCGCCAGATGTCCCAAGTGAAGTCGCGAATCGGGCCCCTTCGTTGTACGGGAACTGCAGGACATCGACAATGTACGAGGGTGTGGTCGCCAATGCCTGTCCGGCCCCGGCCTCGATCAGCTCCATCCCTCGGGTCTGATCAGCTTTCGGCAGTTGCCAGAAGTAAAGGGCCTGGGTGTAGGTGGCATCGCCCTCAACCAGCGCACGAAGCGCGGCACTGCGTTCGTAATCGTGATCCTCGATGAGCTGATCCAGCTCGTCGTGGAACCCGAAGTTCTGATCGGTGAGAGCATGCGTCAGTTCGTGAACCAAAACCATCTTGTCCAAGACATCCAGTTCGTCGCCCGATGACGGCACGACCAACTCTTCGGTGTCCCCGTCGTAATAGCCCTGAACTTGTTCGGCGTATAACGCCAGATACAGTTCACCCAGATCGGTATCGGCGTCGAGCACCCCCAGACTGGCCAAGAGAGCCTGATCGCGGGCTGTCTCGTTTGGATCGAGTTCCTCGTCGATGATTGTGCGGACCCGGCTGGCCAGCTCCTCGGGGCTGACGACCGTGATGACCGGAGGTCGCACAAAATCGAGTTCTCGAAGGTCCTCGGTTATGCCGATCAGTTCGGTAATCGCCGACTGAAGTTCAGCATCCAGGATGGTGGTCGTCACCATCGCAGCCGGCTCTTCGACGGGGTCATCGGCCACTGTTTCCACCGGTCCGACAGTCGGGTTGTCTTCGATGGCCGACCTACTCGCCGTCGTATCGGTCGAGGCCACGGCCTTGGAAATGGGATCGGCATTCGAAGCACACGAGGTGAGGACGAGGGCCAGCATCAAAGCGGCAACAGAGATGGATCGAAACATTGAACAGCGACTTTACCGGGCTTGTGCCGCTAGGCCGGAACCCAAACCGCCCCAAGCGCGACGGAACCGTTGAGTGGAGATGACGGGATTTGAACCCGTGACCCCCTCGTTGCGAACGAGGTGCTCTGCCAGGCTGAGCTACATCCCCTGACGACCATCGCCAGGCGACTGGTCTTGGACAGTGTAACGACCGAAGCGGGCCCGAAAAAACCAAGCAGCGAACCGATCGAACCGGACTTGTCAGCCCCGACTTTGCCGGATCTCCTTGATGAGACGTTCCTGGACCACGGTGGTGGTCAGGTCGGCCCGGCTCCGCTCGATGAGGGCTCGAGCGACATCGGTTGTTCGGCGTAGGCCGCCGGTCATCCCGTCGGGATAATCAAGGGAGGCGAGGAGATCGAGGACATCTGACATTTGTTTCAGGACGGTCTCGGCGTAGTCCGTTTCACCTGCCCGCAGTCGGTCGAGGAGATGGCGGCGGAGTTCACCGACCACTTCACCCAACCCGTTGAGGTACGGAGCCCAGTCGACCGCGAGTTCTTCGGGGTTTGGCAACGGTTGGCCGGATATCGCCGCAGCCGTAAGGCGGGCCTCTGCATATTCCTTGGTTGCATCCGAATAGAACCCTGCGTACAAAATGTCGGGATGGGCCTCCAGCTCGCGTTTGGCTTCGGACAGCAGTCGAGCCGCTTCATTCATCAGACCGGCGGCGGCGTCGAAGTCACCACGGTGCACGCTGCGAATCGCATTGGCAGAAAACCGGATCGCCTGGCGAGCGTTCTTGATACCGACTTCGCGGGCCGCAAATTTTTCGTCAAAGTGATGACGGGCGGCTACCTCGAGGCGACCGATATCGGATGGCTCGCTCATATGGCGAGTTCTACGAAGCGACTACGCGAACCGGTTGCGGCTCACCATGAGCCGCTGCGGAGGAAACGGTGCCAACCGGCACAATGACCTGCTGGGTTCGGCTTTGCTTGATCTGGAGCAGGACTGCCACGTACCAGGCAATGCCTGCGTCAACAGCGATGTGAGTAAACAGCCAACCGAGGCTGCGAGTCGTGAGGGCAAGGATGAGCGACATGCCGGCGGCCATGGCCAGCGTGGCGAGCGTGCGGCGTCGCCTGGCGAGGACCGCTTTGCGGCTCATCCCGACACTGACTGGCTGGCCTTCGTTTTGTACGGTATTCAAGCGAGCAGCAATACGACTGTATTCAGCCGTCGAAGCAAGCGGAGTCTCACGCCGGGAATTGAGAATTGGCGGGACGAGGTAGATCGCCCACACGCCACCTATGACTAGCAAAAAAATCAGAATGGAATCCATGCGCCCTTAGTACCTCCGCCAGACCAAGTCACAATAGCCAGAACCGTTTGCCTGTCCAAACAGCGATCAGTGTTCCGTCTCGGCAGATCGTAACAACTCGACCGCGTGGCGAAGCGCCAGACGAACAACGCTCAGTGATTCTTTGACCCCGGACACGGATCCGGGCAGATTCAGAATCAACGTCCTGCCGGCCATGCCACAGACTCCTCGTGACAACATCCCGTGTGGGTTGGTCCCGAAGGTCGCCGATCGCATGGCCTCGGCGAGTCCCGGCGCAAGACGTTCGACCACCCTGAGGGTGCCTTCCGGGGTCAGGTCACGAGGGCTCATCCCGGTACCACCGGTTGTCACAACTACGGCCGGATCACTCTGCAGTGCAAGACGGATCGCCCCCTCAACTTCACCAACTCCATCGGGGGTCACGACCAAGGAGCATCGAAACCCGAGCTCTTCGAGGATCTCAACGGCAGTCGGCCCCGAGCGATCTTCGCTCTGGCCCTGGCTGACCCGGTCACTGACCGTGATGACTACTCCGCGGTACGAGTCCACGTTCCCGACTTTCCTCCCGATTTGGCCAGCAACCGAATCGGACCGATCTCAACGGAGCGCTCGACACCCTTGACCATGTCGTACATCGTCAACGCGCCAACCATGGCACCGGTCATCGCTTCCATTTCGACACCGGTCTGACCGGTGCTCTTGGCGGTGACGACAATCCGGGCCCCGGTCGCAATTCGTTCAATGTCGATGCCAACCGTGGTCAGAGCAACGGGATGACAGAGCGGTATGAGATCTGGCGTGCGCTTCGCTCCCATGATGGCCGCCACCCGAACGGTCGCAAGGGCATCACCTTTCGGGAGACCGTCACCGAATAACAGGTCGGCGGTACCGGTCGCCATCAGGACGATCGCCTCGGCAACTGCCGCCCGATCAGTCGACTTCTTGGATGACACGTCAACCATATGGACGTCACCAGAGTCTGTGAGATGGGATAGTTCATTGCCCATCGGCTACCTCCTCAAAGGTTCGGATTGATGGCCACCGAAACATCTCCAATTCAACGGCTCCCCCATCTACAACCTCGGCTTGACCGAGCGGGACAACCGCGAATGCGTTACCGATAGCCAGAGCCGAGAGCACATTCGAAGCTTGTTCTCCGACGAGGCGAGCTTCCCAACCGCCGTCGACAAAGGTAGCGACCACTCGCGAAAACACGGTCTTGGCGGGATCGGTCAAGACTCCGCCCATCAGTCGGCCGGTCACCCGAGGACGGAACAGGGCGCGATGGCCCATCATTTTCAACAACGCCGGGCGGGCGAACTGTTCGAAGGCCACCATCACCGAGACCGGATTGCCCGGCAGGCCAAACAGCGGCGTTCCCGCTACGTTGCCGAACGCAAAAGGTTTGGCCGGTTGCATCGCCACCTTCCAGAATTCGACCGATCCGAGTTCGCCGAGGATTTGTTTGACGAGGTCGTACTCCCCCATCGAGACTCCACCGGACGTGATGACCGCATCCGCCTGTGACGCTCCTTGCTCGATTCGATGCCGCAGCTCACGGGCGTCGTCGCCAACGATACCGAGGTCAAGCACCGTGGCCCCGACCTCGGCAAGCAGCCCCTTGAGGAGCGGCCGATTGGTATCTCTGATCTGGGAGGGGCTCAATGTTTCAGCGTCGACTCCGACGACCTCATCCCCGGTCGACAAGACAGCCACGATGGGACGCCTGCGCACCATCGGATGACCAACGCCCAGGGAGGCAAGTACCGCGAGGTGGGTGGGTGTGAGCGTGTCACCGGCCTGGAAGACCGTCGATCCGGCGACGAGGTCACCACCGGCGAGTCGAATGGCCGTGCCTCGATCCACCGCGACATTGATGGACACGTCATCTGCAATCTGGTTGGTGTCCTCGACCTTGACCACGGAGTCGGCTCCGTCAGGAATCGGTGCTCCGGTCATGACTTTGATGGCCGTGCCCGGTTCCACCGAAGCGGTTGCGACATGTCCGGCCGCAACATCCTCAAGTACCTTGAGCCGGACCGGTGCCCGACTCGTATCGACCGCCCGGACTGCATAGCCATCCATTGCCGAGTTCGTGAACCGTGGCACATTGTGAGACGCCACAACATCGACCGCCAGAGCCAATTGAAGTGCCTCGTCGAGGTTCACCTCGACTATCGGGAGTGGCGTTGCCGCCGCCAGAACGTCACGGCGGGCCTCTTCGAGGAGCCGCATCAACCCAGTCCATCGAGAAAGGCTCGATAGTCCTTTCCGAACTCATCGGAGAGCAATCCCAAAACCGTGGAGGCCTTGAGCAGGTCGAGTGGATTGCCGACATCCAACAAGTCGTCCTCAAAAACGACCCCGCGGCATTGACCGGCCGCGGCCACTGCGTTGATCGCGTCGGTCAGTTGAATCTCGTCGCCATGGCCGGGTTTCAGCGCGGATAGATGATCAAAGACGTCAGGGCCAAACAGATATCGACCCACCAACCAAAGATTGGAAGGCGCACCCTCTCGCCCGGGTTTCTCCACGGCGGCATCCATCTCGACGACTCTGTCATCGAGGCTCCGGGACACACTGACGACTCCGTACCGGTCGTAGTAGTCCTCCACTCCCTCTTTGACGGCAACGGCTGACCCGCCGCCGGCGGCCTCTTCCAAACGTTGATAGAAAGATGCAGCCGGAGGGGCAATCATGTCGCCCAAGCCGCAGAAGAACCGTCGATCTCCGACCGCTTCACGGGCGGTAAGCACGGCGTGTCCCAGCCCGTGGGGTTCTTCCTGGACCACCATTCGAATTCGCATGTTTTCGAGACCAGGCAACGGCCCCTCGTCGATGAAATGATGCTCGATATCGTTGGCCGCATCGAGGTTTACCACCAGCACGGCTTCGGTCACTCCAGCCCGGGCGGCTTCCTCGACTGCATATTGGATCGTCGGGCGATCGATCACCGTAATGAGCGCCTTGGGGACCGATCGGGTGGCCGGACGCATCCGGGTTCCCCGGCCGGCGGCCGGGATGACAACTACTTCGACACTCATACCTCGACCACCTTGGCGTCTCCGCCGTTCAACATACGGGCGATGTTGCCCTTGTGACGCCACACGATCAGGACCAGGGCTGCCCCGACCCAAACGAGAGTCGGCCACTCAACATTTCGTAAAACAAGCATGGGAATCGACGCTACCACCACAACCAGTGAACCGATCGCAGCCACTTTGGTGAGTTTTACGAGAATCCCCCAGATGAGAAGCTGCAACAACGCGACAAGCGGGTCCGCCCAGATCAAAACACCCAGCCCGGTGGCGATGCCTTTTCCGCCCTTGAAGTGATGAAACAGCGGGTAGCAGTGTCCAACCACCGCCATGAACCCCGCCCCGGCCACGAGGCCAGAGCTGAACAAACCTGATCCGGCCGGCGCCAACAGGTATCCGACCCAACCGGCCGCCAGGCCCTTGAGTAGATCTCCAGCCAAAACGGCGACGGCTGCGCCTTTGCCCATGGTTCGTAGTACGTTGGACGTTCCAGGATTACCACTACCAACGGAATAGATATCAACGCCTTTGAGTTTGCCTATGAGGACAGCAAAATCGATGCTGCCAAATAGGTAGCCGGCAGCTAGGACCAGAACGCTCGTCATTTGGCGAAGTCTAGGCAGCCAGTATGATCCCCCCGTTACTGACAGAGGAAGTTATGCCAACGTACGTCTATCGCTGCGGCGACTGCGAACAAACCATTGAGGCCATGCAACGGTTCTCGGACAGACCCCTTCGCAAACACAAAGAATGCGGTGGCTCACTCACCAAGGTGGTGCAGGCTGCCGGAGTCGTGTTCAAGGGTTCCGGTTATTACTCGACGGATTCGCGCACTCCCGACACCGCCTCCGACTCCTAGACCGACCCCCTTCCCCCCGGGTGACCGTTCCGATACGGTGCGCCTATGCACTGGTTCGCTCCCCCGCCGTGGATACGTTGGTCATTGTCCATCGTATTGGTCATCGCGGCCTTCGCCGTCGAGGTGGCCGGACCCAAAACAACCGGCCACTGGTTCGCGATCGCTGACATCGAGGCAGGAACCCAACTGCGTCCCGACCTCTTCCGGTCAGTTCAAATACCATCAGGGCTCCTCCCTGACGCTCAACCGGAGGGCTACGCCCGGGTGGAGATCCGGGAGGGTGACCCCCTGATAACCGGCCAGGTGACCAACCAACCGGCCAGGGCGCCGGAAGGTTGGTGGGCCATTGAGTTGAGTGTTCCCGGGCATGTACGTCCCGGCCAGAACGTCCATCTGGTTCTGTTGTCAACCGACCAGACAACCATCGTGACGGGCATCACATTGACGGTCGAAACGAGAAGCGACGCCTTCGGCGGGGCTTCGGCGCTGGCCACGATCGCCATACCGGCCGAGGCGGCGGCGGATGTCGCCGTCGCCTCCGAGGCCGGAAAGGTAACCGTCCTGACAACGAACGACTGAGACGGTCCGCAACTGGTCTAACCTCGTCGCCGTGATCGAAGCAATCGTTTGGGGTCTCGTGCAGGGACTCACCGAGTTCCTACCCATCTCATCTAGCGGTCACCTGGTTCTCATCCCTGAGCTTTTGGGCACCGCTCCGCCAAGCTTGGCGGCTTCGTCCGTACTCCACCTCGGCACCTTGACCGCGGTGATCGCCTATTACCGACGGGACCTCCTCGGCTTGGCGTCGTTCCGTGGCGATCCGATCGCCCGCCGTACGCTCATATTGTTGGGAGTTGGCAGCCTTCCGGCCGGAATCGGCTTCTTCGTGAGAAGCAGCATCGAGACACTTCAAGGCTCCACCACCGCCGTCTCTGTGGCCCTGGTCGTGACCGGTCTGGTTCTCTGGTTCAGTGATCGATTCACGCTCGGGGATCGGATGATCGCTTCCCTGAGATGGCCCGACGCGGTGGTCATCGGACTGGGTCAGGCAGTGGCACTCATCCCGGGTATTTCGCGTTCGGGCATGACGATTGCGGCCGGCGTGGGCCGCTCCATGGAACGGTCCGAAGCGGTACGTTTCTCGTTCCTGCTCGGTATCCCAGCGATCGCCGCGGCCGGCGCGCTGGAGCTCGTCGATCTGGCAGGAAGCGGCACCGGCGTCGCAGGATCGCTCTGGGTGGGCGTCGCCGTGGCAGCCGTCTCCGGGTATGCGGCCATAGCAATCCTGCTCCGGATATTCGTCAGGCGGGGGATGGCGCCATTCGCCCTATACGCAGTGTTTGCCGGTATCGTCGGATTAGTGGTTCTATAGGGGACAACCTAAAAGAACTGACCGTTTTCTTAGATAGTTCACATCTCACATTCAGAGAGTGGAATAACGATGGCACCCATGACATCTAGCAAGCGCACCCGACGGGCCCCCTGGATTCTCCTGGTCTTCTACGTTGTAGCGGCCGGTCTGATCATCAACGCCACCAGAATTCCCCAGATCGCCGCCCCGCTGCCAACCGGTTCCACCCAGCAGATATCGGCGATAGTTGCCGGTGCCGATCCAGTTGCCGACATTGCCGCCGCGGTAAGCCCGGCTGTCGTGCAGATCTCGACCGATTTCGGCCTCGGTTCAGGCGTCATCTACAGCAAGGACGGGCTCATCCTGACCGCGGCCCACGTTGTCCAGAACGCCACCAACGTCGACATCAGACTTTTCGACGGACGCACGGTTCGAGGAACGGTTCTCGGCAGACACGAGCCAACCGACGTAGCGGTCGTCAAAATCGACGGCAGCCCCGACCTCCCGGTTGCCCAACTTGCCACCGGAGCCGACATCCGGGTCGGGCAATTGGCCGTAGCCCTGGGGAGTCCGTTCGCCCTGGAGCAGACGGTCACCGCCGGAATTGTTTCAGCCGTTGATCGCAACGTTTCCGGTGTTTCGATGGTCCAGACCGATGCCGCCATCAACCCAGGTAACTCAGGCGGACCGCTCGTTGATAGAAGCGGAAGAGTCATCGGCATCAACGACCAAATCTTCACCAGCTCGGGCGGTAATGACGGGATCGGCTTCGCCATCTCGATCGACCTGGCCGTCATCGTGGCCGATCAGATCGTGGCCGGCCAGGAGGTGAGGACCTCCCTACTCGGCATCTCCACCTTGCCAAATTCCGAGGCCCGCAACCCCGGCGTTCTTGTCGATGAAGTCTCACCAGGCTCAGCTGCCGCCGATGCCGGAATTCAGGTCGGTGATGTGATCGTTTCCTTCGACGGAGACATGGTCGCCGATATCCAACAACTTCAGGTGAAAGTCCAGAACACGCCCCCTGGGACCACGGTCGGTATCGACCTGGTTCGAAATGGCGAGCGAGTATCCATCGAGACAACTCTCGGGCAGGGCCAGTAGCCCACCGGCACGGGTCTTTTGGCCGATTGACGTCAGGCACCGCTACGTCGGATACTGACGGTGGAGGTGCTCATGGAAAAGGACGTCGTACTCAACCTGCATTTGTCTGAAGATGAGAAGAACACCTTGGCCTTCGCGACCCTGGATCTG
>JAENVV010000321.1 GCA_016650365.1 Acidimicrobiia bacterium | reverse complement strand
TAGTGAGCGTCTCATCCAACGCTCACTACTCGGTCTCGAAACTGGATCCGTCACTCGCCCGTGGCAAGACCAGAAGCCTTTCCGGCTGGTCCGAGTACTGCCACTCGAAAGCAGCAATGGCGGCGATGGCGATGGAGCTTGCACACCGAAATCAAGAGGTCCAGTCCGTGGCAGTCCATCCCGGTTTGGTGTCCACCGGACTTTGGCGCCGAATCCCGCAACCGTTTCGAGCCCTGGTCACCCGACGAATGGTGCCGTCTTCGATCGGTGCCCTTCCCCTGGTCCGAGCAGCCACCGACCCGTTGCTTCCATCGGGTTGCTATCTCACCCCGGAAGGTGTTCGGGCACCGGGCCGGGCTGTGGAAGACTCCGCCGCACGAGCCCTCCTGTGGGAATCGAGCTTGCGATGGGTCGAGTCATACCAGTGAGACGCCTCCTTCTTCCCGCCGGGGCAGCCGAGGCCATTCGGACCCACGAGATGTCATCTCTGCCAGAAGAGTGCTGCGGCCTTTTAGCCGGGGAGAAAGCGCTAGCCGGCAACATGGAAGTGGTTCGATTCGTATATCCACTCACGAACTTGCAGCACTCCCCAACCGCGTTCACGATCGACCCGGTCGAGCATTTCCGTTCGTGGAAGCACTCCGTCGCAAACGGCTGGGACCTCATCGGAGCGTTTCATTCCCACACCGATGGGCCCGATCACCCTTCGAGGACTGATCTGGCATTGGCCAACGAGCCCGATTGGGCCTACCTGATCGTCTCCAAAGGTCTAATCACCGCCTGGGAAATTCGGGACAGGGTGGCGCAACCACTCGGCATCGAGCCCGATTGATCGAGTCCGAGTGATCGAGTCCGACGTCAGACGGCGCTGGCAACCGGACGGCAAGATGCGTCATAGTCGACCAAGAGCGGGGGGTTGGCCGGGTCACCGCATGCGGGGCATGCTGGGTTTCGGTTCAATCTGACGGTCGAAAAATCCTGCTCAAGGGCGTCGTAGAGCAGCAGGCGTCCCGCCAGGAGATCGCCCACACCGAGAAGGAGCTTTATCGCCTCCATCGCCTGGATCGAACCGATGATGCCGGGCAGTACTCCGAAGACACCGGCTTCGGCACAGTTCGGCGACAACTCAGGTGGGGGTGGCTGGGCGAAGAGACAGCGGTAGCAAGGACCGGTGTAGGGGACGAACACTGATACCTGGCCTTCGAAGCGAAAGATGGAGCCGTGCACGACCGGGATCCGCAGGTTCAACGACGCATCGTTGATCAGGTAGCGAGTCGGGAAGTTGTCGGCGCCGTCAATGATGAGGTCACAGTCGCTCAGCAGTTCCAGCGCGTTCGATGCTTGGAGCTGGACGCGATGTGTGGTCACCTCGACATCGGGGTTGATACCGGCGATCGTCTGGCGGGCCGAGTCGACTTTGGCGAGCCCGATCCGATCCACGCCGTGAAGTATCTGCCGTTGGAGGTTGGAGAGATCGACAACATCATGATCGACAATGGCGATGTGGCCCACCCCGGCCGCTGCCAGGTAAAGAGCCACCGGCGAGCCCAGGCCCCCGGCCCCGATGATCGCAACCTTGGAATCGAGGAGTCTCTGCTGGCCCTTCTCCCCCACCTCAGGTAGCACCAGATGTCGGGCGTATCGCTGTCTCTGATCGGCCGTGAGCCCACCCGAAGGAGCGATCACCGGCCGCCCTTCCATCGCCCATAGCCTTATG
>JAENVV010000320.1 GCA_016650365.1 Acidimicrobiia bacterium | reverse complement strand
GAACTGTTGTGTGGCTCCCAACCGACCGCCTACTTCTACGCCATCGGCGAATTGATGGCCCGGGTTTTGTTCGAAGAAGGCACTGAAGAGCAGCAGAAGATTGCTCACTACATGCTCGATCGAAACTGGGGCGGCACGATGGTGCTGACCGAACCCGACGCCGGTTCCGACGTAGGGGCGGGGACGACCAAAGCCGTACAAGTCGACGGCGACATGTATGCCATCGAGGGCGTAAAACGCTTCATCACATCCGGCGAATTTGATTACGCCGAGAACATCATTCACTTGGTCCTTGCCAGGCCCGAAGGAGCGGGACCCGGTACGAAGGGCCTGTCGCTCTTCATGGTCCCGAAGTTCCTCATCAACGATGACGGATCCCTCGGAGATCGCAACGGTGTTTACGCCACGAACATCGAGAAGAAAATGGGGATCAAGGGTTCGACGACTTGTGAGTTGAGCTTCGGCGCCGATACCCCGGCCTATGGTTGGTTGGTCGGTTCCAAACACGATGGTATTCGTCAGATGTTCCGGGTAATCGAGCACGCCCGGATGCTCATCGGTACCAAATCCACAGCTACATTGTCGACCGGTTATCTGAACGCCCTGGAGTACGCCAAGCAGCGAGTTCAGGGGCCCGACCTGGCGCAGGCGACCGACAAGACCGCTCCCCGGGTTGCGATCATCCGGCACCCGAACGTGCGGCGAATGCTCATGATTCAGAAGGCCTATGCGGAAGGCTTGCGAGCCCTGGTCATGTATACCGCCTGGGTTCAGGACCAGATCATGCTTCACCCGGATGATCAGTATCTCGACGCGCTTAACGACCTGCTGTTACCCATGGTCAAGGGTTATTCGTCTGAGAAGGCCTACGAACTCCTGGCGATGTCGCTTCAGGTCTTCGGCGGTTCGGGGTTCACCACGGACTACCCGATAGAGCAGTACATCCGGGACTCGAAGATCGATACCCTCTATGAGGGCACCACTGGTATTCAGGCGATGGACCTGTTCTTCCGAAAGATCGCCCGCGACCAGGGAGCAACGCTCACTCGTATCTCGGCTCAGATTGTCGAATTCGTGAAGGGCGGCGGCGACGAGGACGTGTTGTCGACAGAACGCGAGTTACTCGGCAAGGCGCTCGATGATGTTCAGGGCCAAATTGGAGTGCTGGTTGGTCACCTGATGGCATCGATGCAGGAGCCAACCGAAATCTACAAGGCCGGGTTGCACCTCGACGGGCTACTGGAGTCACTCTCTGAAGTGGTCATTGGCTGGCTGTTGTTGCGTCATGCCGAAATCGCCGCCGCCAAGCTGCCGGCGGCGACGGGAGATGACGTCGCCTTCTACGAAGGCAAGGTGGCTAGTGCCCGGTTCTTCGTTCGGCATGTTCTACCGGGGATTGCCACCCGGCGATCCGAAGCCGAGGCCGAGGACGGCGGATTGATGACTCTTCCGGACGAGGCTTTCTAGGGCTCTTCGTAGATCGGGGCGGGTTCGAAACTGTCCAGGATCGAAAAGGCCTGGTTGCGTACCTCGTCGTCGACATCGACCCCGAGTCCTATGACGATGTCGAATGGCACGCCGTTGTAGAACCGACTGCTCGCTCGCACCTCGGCGTCGACTCCTTCGAGGCACCCATTGGTGACGGAAGAGGAGACGGCTGGCACGTCGTCGGGGCCAAGGTGGGTCAACCATGTACGGCTCGGCGTGGATCGGGCAATCGTGACGGATACAAAGGCGTCGTCTACCCCGATCTGGCGAAGTTGACCAACCGGATACCCGTCGCATTGATCGTCGGTGTTGGGGACTGAGAACGTGGCAACCGACACGAGCCCTGACACCAGGTCGGACCCATCCTGGTCTGTGGGTGTCCATCCGGCGGGATAGGCGTATTGCCAGTCGTCGCTCAACGCGACGGTCCATGTCGTTGAGCGTATTGCCAAGATCTCCACCTGGTCGAGGTACGTATCGTCAACGGTCACGTCGATTTCATCAGGCATGGAGACGATGTTGACCGTCGGGGGCGCTGCGAATGGCTCTCCGGGAATCAATCGGTAACGTCGGGCCGCTCTTCCCGGCCCGAACGTCGAGCCGGCCATGCCGGGTTTTGAGTAGAAGGCCAATGGCGGAGCCAGACTCACTATCAGATTGCCGCGGATGTCGATGGGGGTGATCAAGTCGGCGATTGCTTCTGGTGTCAGGTCTGAATCTGGTGGGACGCTCACCGAGAAACGTTGGTAGCCGCCCGCCACTCGGATCTTTTGCCCGTCGACAGCCACCGTTGGTGCTTGGCGACGAGTAGAGGTTGACCAAAGCTGGCGACCAAGGGGATGAGCGGGACCAAGCGTCATAGCGGTGGCGATGTCCAGGTAGTTTTGCCGGGGTAGGCCATCAATCGCAAACATCGCTCCGTCTCCCAGCCATCCAACGACGGTTTCTACCGGCAAGGTTGGACAGAGGTCATTGAACTCGAGATCGTAGAACGTGTCCTTTACACGATCTACCGCCGCGCAACCACCGAACAAGAGATTGTCGGTCTTATAGGCTCGGCCCGAACCGGTTTCGACGACGAGAACCGGCTCGGACCGATCAAGCGAGTCGGTTTCGTAGACCAACTTTTGAATACCGACGGGGAGATCGTCCCAGCCAATGGCAGGGCCACCGGAGCTCATGACGAGAGAGACTTCGTCAGGATCGAAGATATTCGCCCCGGGTGCGGGAGTCTGGATTGAGACTCCGCCGACCGGGACCCGGGTGTCAGCAATCCATCTGGCACGGTCAAGGATGGTCGCATCGAGGCCGGCCTCGCGGAGCAGGTTCCCGGCCGCAATGAGACTGCGGCCGCTCAGGTCAGGCATAACGGCTATTGGCAGCGGGGGCGGACTGGTGATGTCGCTCGCCGATTCAACGGGTGAACCAATCGATCCGAGGAGCACCATGGCGATCACCGTCGCACACACGGATCCCACTATCGTCGAGAGACGTGCCTTGGGTCGCTCGGGTGGATCGCCATAGATGATTCGCTGGTCGGGTTGGCTCACAGACCAATTGTATGGCTTGGCTTTGTTTACCGTTTATCGCAGCCCGTCGTATGTCGGAACCGGTTCGAGGGTATCAAGGATCGCCAGCGCCTCCTGGCGGGTCTCCTCGCCGGCGTCGGGCCCGAATGCAATCACGATGTCGAGGGGCTCGCCTTCATAGAACCGGCTACTCGTCCGTACTTCGACGTCTATCCCGGCGAGACAGTTCAGATCGGGATCGAGGGCTGAGACTGGAGGCACGTCGTCCAAGTCGAAGTGGACAAGCCAGACTCCGAAGTCCGTCGATTCGCCATGTGATACCGACACGAATGCATCAGTTGGGCCGACTTGTCTGAGGGAGTCGACGGGGTAATACCCACACCGTTCGCCCGCACCACTCATGGCAAACGTGGATGCGGCGACCAATTCAGGTTCGGACAATTCGGCTGATGCCCAGCCCCCGGGCAGGGCATGCTGCCACCTCCGGTCAAAGGACGCGATAGTGGACCACCGGGTTGGCAGCAATACGGTGCTCCGGCTCGTTTCGACATAGGCGGCGCTGATCGTTACCGAGGATCCGGTCTCGCTCACGATCACATCGGCGTTGTCGAAACGCACACTGGCCGCCCCGAAGTCCGATTCTGCCCGGCCGCCCTGCGCAAATCTCATCGGAGGAGAAAGGTTCAGCACCAGACTGCCCCGAATATCGACCGGTCCGATGAGCGCAGCTAGCTCATCGTTGCTCGCCGCGTCTGGATTCCACAGGAAGTACTCGTCATACCCACCGGACACCCGAATCCCGTCTTCCTCCACAGCCACGGTTGGCGCTTGACGCACGCTCCGCACGAACGATTGAATGTCCCAGAATTGGGATTCGACCTGGAGCAGCGTCGCTGAGCTCTTGTGCTCCTGGCGGGGTAGGCCCTCGATGGCGTACATGCCGCCGTTGGGCGTCCACCCGACGATGGTTTGCGGCGGACCTGCTTGACACAAGCCGTCGAAGGAACGGTCATAGAACGTGTTTCTGGCTTGCTCGACAGCGGTACACGGCCCGAAAAGTAGGGCATCGGTTTTGTAGGCTCGACCAGAGCCGGTTTCGACGACGAGCACGGGTTCTGACCGATCCGGGGTGTATTGGGTCGCGATGAGTTCTTGCAAGTCAACGGGAACCTCATCCCAGCTGATCGTCGGCCCGCCGGCACTCATGATGAGCGAGACTTCGTTGATGTCGAAGACTTCGGTACCGGGCGGCGGGGATTGGGCTGATACCAGGCCGGCAGGAATCTCCGGGTTGGCGAGCCATTGCGCCTGGCTGACGATCGTGGAGTCAAGGCCGGCATCGCGAAGGCGATCGACGACCTCGATAAGGTCATGGTCCGTGAGGTCCGGCATGATGGCGAGGGGCCGCTGAGCTGGGGCGTTGATTCCGGGAAGTGCATCGGACGGTACATCAACCGGTGAGCCGACCGAACCGAGGAGAACTAACGCGACGATAACGGCCGCTCCGGCCGCGACCAGGGCCCCGACTTTGGTAGCGGGACTCTCGGCGTCGTCCTCAAGAACGATTCGATCGTTGTCTGAGCTCACCGCGCGATCTTAGGGGAGCAACTCGTCAAACGAACAGGAAGTCTCGATCTGGACCCTGCGCTGCAGTTCGGCACGCAGGGTGAGCTGGGTGCCCTCCTGCGACTCTATCCACGTGTTGCGTAGCCAACTGTCGATCATCAGTTTGTCCGGATAGCTGATCCCGAAATCAGCCGATACGCGGAATATTCCGGGGTCGGCGGAGACTTCGGCAATCAAACAATCAACCTCGGCGAGTTGCTCGGCCGTCAAGAAGGCTGCCAGATCGGCCCGCCCGTGATCGGGCCATCGATCGGGGACGTCGACGAGCCAGGCTAGAAGCCAACCCACTGCTCCAACCACCAGTGCGACGATCAGGATGTGGCGACCAAATTTGATCAGCCGTGCCCGCATACTGCCTCAACGTTCACCGCTGGTTGGTAGTTCCCGTCCGTTACGGGGCGGACACGGTTCTCGTGTGGACCATGATGCATGGCCCGGCCAGGTATTCGAACCCGTGGGTGTCCAGGTAGTCGACGATCGCGGTGCTTTCGCTACCCGGCTGATACCAGATCCGTTTGTAGCCCAACTCGTTGGCCTGCCTGGCGATGTCAATGCCGACGTCGGAAGGCACAACCACGTCGATGATGTCGGGCGCTTCGGGAAGATCAGCCAGCGTGGCATATGCCGGATCGCCGTCAACGGTGTCCCGTGTGAGGTTGACTGCAAACACCTGAAACCCTTTTCGCTTCAAGTCCCGGTAGATCTTCCCTCCGAATTTGAAGGGATTGTCGGTGGCGCCCACCACCGCGATTGAGGTGGTGGGGCTGTCGAGAAGTCCGTCGAAAGCGGCCATGGGGGCTGCCAGGCTACCGGTAGTCGCTCGTGAATTCGGCCAATTCATCGAGGCGTTCGGCGACTTCGGCCGGCGAGCCTTGTGGCAGTTCAAGAAGTGCCCGTGCGAAACCGGCCTCGACGAGGGGTTCGACGTATTTGGGCTCGGGACGAACCGAAAAGACACCAAGCTCGATGGTGGCTGGGTCGCGTCCGGCATCTTCGGAGGCTTGGCGGAGATAGTCGACCTGTTCGAGGATCGGGGTCCGGCTGGCGATCGGCATCCACCCGTCGCAGAACTCGATGATGTGTGCGAACGTTTTCGGGCCTCCTGACGAGCCGAGAATTACCGGTGGATGCGGCTTCGTAACTGGTTTGGGCCAGGACCAACTCGATGAGAATGTCACATGATCGCCGGCGAAGGACGCTTCGTCCTTGGTCCACAATTCTTTCATGGCAAGGACCTTTTCACGGACTACCGCCCGGCGGTCTGTGTAGCGCACACCATGGTTGGCCATCTCTTCCTTATTCCAGCCGTATCCGATGCCGAACAGCAGACGGCCGTTGGAGATCATGTCAAGAGAGGCGACCTCTTTCGCAAGCCAGATCGGGTCGCGCTGGGCGACGAGAGTGATG
>JAENVV010000319.1 GCA_016650365.1 Acidimicrobiia bacterium | reverse complement strand
TGATGTCATTGAGTTTGTGATGCAGGGGAGTCGCCACTTCGAGCTGCGGGTTGAACGAATTCCGGTGGCGGGCGTTCTGGTCGGCCAGACGTTGAAGACCGCCGCCATCCGTGAACAATTCGGGGCCATGGTGGTCGGCCTCGACCACCCGACGGCCGGAGTGACTATCAACCCTGACCCTGACCTGATTCTTCAGTCGGGTCAATCGCTTGTTGCCATCGGTACTTTTGGCCAACTCGAGGCGCTTCGCCGCCTGGTGGTCGTTGACACGGCGAGTGGGGCTGAGTAACTTCACAGTGGGGTAATTACGGGCGTGTAACCCAGTTCCACGCAGGAGGAAACCCAACCGTGACAACACATGGATTCCGCGCACCGCAGGTGTGTAAAGTAGTAAGTATCACATACCGGCAGCTCGATTACTGGGCGCGGACGGATCTGCTGACACCGTCCCTTCAGGATGCACATGGCTCCGGCTCACAACGTTTGTATTCGTTTTCGGACGTTGTCCAGCTGAAGGTCATCAAGCGTCTTCTCGACGCCGGGATGAGCCTGAAGCGGATTCGCCAGGCGATGGATATCCTCCGTGAGCAGATGCAGAGCCACAATCCGCTCGCCGACGTGACACTTCTGTCCGATGGATCGACGATTTACGCCGCAAAGAGCCCCGATGAGGTCATTGACGTGTTCCGACGCGGTCAAGGTGTGTTCGGGATCGCGGTCGGACCGGTTCAGAAGGAACTAGAGGGTGAGATTCACCGGCTGTTCGGCGACGTCGTGGGGCCGGAAGAGAGTCCGGCCGTATTGGGCGAGGCACTCTAATCGACGGGTTGTTTCACCCCTTGCGATCCGACACCGTCGAGTTCGCCCACAACAGCGAACGACAGTTCGCCAAGTTGTTGGACTTCTATGGCCTGGCCTGGGAGTACGAGCCGACCTCGTTCCCGATCGGTTTTGATGACAACGGTGAGCCGATCAAGTTCTTCACCCCGGATTTCTACCTGCCTGACGAGGGTGCGTTTATCGAAATAACCACGATGAACCAGAAGTTGGTCACGAAAAAGAACCGGAAGGTTCGACTCCTCGCCGAGCATCATCCCGAGGTGAAGTGCCGTATTCTCTATCAGCGGGACTACCTGCATCTGGTTATCAAATACGGTTTGGAAGAGCCTGATCAAAATGATGAGATGGTTCCGCCAACCCGGATCCCGGGAGCACTGCGGGTACTCCGTCTTGATGAAGATGGACGATGGGAGCGACCGGCGTGAGCTTGAGTAACGTTGAATCGGTCACGGTTGGGACCCATACCCGCCTGGTTCGCATCTGGGAGCGTCCTGAACGTCCCTGGGCCACGCTGCTGCTTGTGCACGGTATTGCCGAGCATTCCGGCCGATATGAACTGGTCGGCAGGCAATTGAGCGAGGCGGGCATCAAAGTCCGATCGTTTGACCTTCCGGGCTTCGGTGGAACGGGCGGACAACGCGGACATGTCGATTCGTTTGACGACTACCTTGATGCCGTCGGTGAGGAACTGGCTTCGTCGGTTGAACACGGTCTACCGTCGGTGCTATTGGGCCATTCATTGGGTGGTTTGATCGCCCTGAAGTACGCACTCTCCCGCAGCCCTGCTCCTGACTATCTCGTCCTGTCGGCACCTGCGGTCGACGCCAACATCCCGGGCTGGCAGCGAGCGCTGGCCCCGCTCCTCGGCAGATTCGCTCCCAAGATAATGTTTCCGAACGTTTGGAAGGGCGAACAATTGTCGCGGGACCCCAAGGTGGGAGAAGCGTATTTTGCCGATCCGCTTGTCTATGCCAAGGCTTCGACGCGGTTGGGCGCTGAATCACTTGAAGTTATGAAGGACGTGGCCGGGAAGGTTCCTTCCATGCCTACCCACGTGGTTCACGGAGGTGCCGACGAGATTGTTCCGCCTCACTTCTCTGCCCCGCTCGGTGAGCATGCGAGCCGGAAGCTCTATCCGTCGCTTCGACACGAGGTCTTCAACGAGCCGGAAGGACCAGAGGTCGTAGCTGATATCGTCGCCTGGCTCCGTCAGGAGATCGGCTAACCAGGGCCTTCGGGTGGATCTATGAGCGGGCGCCCGCCGCTCCTGCGTCTGAGACCGATTCCTCGGCGAGCGGGTCGAGATACCAACGACGCTCGATCACTTGCTCGCCAAAGATGGTTACCCGAAGGGTTTCTCCAGGCACGAATTCCAGCCGTTCAAAAAAGCCCTCGGCATCGTCGTTACCCAGAAGTACGTCGCAGGTGACCGGCAGGCTGGAGGCGATACTGCGAACCTGATCAACGAGGGACCTTCCCGCCCCCCTGAGGCGGAAAGCCGGCATCGTGAACAAGGCTGACAGAAAGATCCGCTCATCCTCGACGAACGCGTCGGCGAAGGCAGCGGTGACGCCATCGATGTCCGCCACGTATACGGGATGGTCCTGCCACCGCTTCACCAAGGCTTCGGTTGAATAGACGCCCTCGAGCCAGGAGTCGAGCGTTTCAGGCCGGAGAAAACTTGCATAAGAATGCAGGATCGAGAGTGTTCCGATCCGGTGGATGTCCGCCAAATCGTTTCGTCGTGCCAGTCGAGCAGTCACCCAACCGAACCTAGCGGATTGCTACTCGTCAACAGGGAACAACGGGGTCACCAGATATTCGTATACGGTGTCGCCGCCGGATCCTCCTGCCTCCACCAACAGACGGCCGTCGGTCTCTTCGACGAGACGAAAGACGACGTTCTGCTTTCGCCAGGTCACTGCCGTCTGCTCTGCGCCGAATGCCACCAGCGGGGTCGGCACCGCGATCTTGACCCAGCCATCGGCTGCGAGAATCTCGTCGTAATAGGAGATCACGTCGACGTAGTCGGCAGGAGCAAGGACGACATGGCCGGATTCGGCTTCGCTGTCCCGACCAAGGGCGAGCGTTGAGGCTTGTCGGTCGAAGGAGCTGAGCACCTTGGACAGCGGATAGAACTGGGTGTCGGAGCCTCCCACTGCGTTCAGTTCGTAATCCTTCAGTTCTCCAAGGGTGAATCCATTTACCG